>CAYZGY010000127.1:0-13496 GCA_964478085.1 uncultured Planctomycetia bacterium | reverse complement strand
AGAACGTGTGGACCGATCGCAAGGGCGCGGAATACATGTGGTGGAACAACGTCGAGACGAAGCCTGGAACAGGCTTCCCGACGCAGTGGGAGAGTCAGGAGAAGTATCGTGGTGGCTGGGAGGCGAAGGGAGACGATCTCAGTCTTCGATCGACGAGCCGCAAACGTGTCGTCCCGAATATCTTTCACAACCCTTCGCAGCCGAGTCTCGACGAATACTACGAGCCCTGGACATACAAGTACGAGGATCTCTTCAACGCGCCCGAAGGCGACGATCAACCCACAGCACGGCCGATTTCGAAAATCACCGGCGAGTACATCGACATCGAGGCCGGCCCCAACTGGGACGACGATCTCGGTGGCTCGCGCATCTACGCCGAGAATGACCCGAACCTCGACTCCCTGACGGAAGAGGAGAGAGCGCAGCTGTCCGCGATCGAGCGGCTCGTTTTCTTCTACTTCCCGCGAATCTGTAACCACTGCCTCAATCCTTCCTGTGTTGCGTCGTGTCCGTCAGGAGCGCTCTACAAGCGTGGTGAGGACGGCATCGTCCTCATCGACCAGAAGATCTGCCGCGCTTGGCGCTCCTGCGTCGCGGCGTGCCCGTACAAGAAGACGTTCTACAACTGGTTCACGGGAAAGTCCGAGAAGTGCATCCTCTGCTTTCCCCGCGTCGAGACGGGGCAGGCGCCGGCGTGCTTCCACTCCTGCGTCGGCCGTATCCGCTACCTCGGAGTCTTGCTCTACGACGCCGACAAGATCGAGGAAGTTGCCAAGAAGCCTGATCACGAGCTCGTCGAAGCGCAGCGTGACATGATCCTCGATCCTCACGATCCGGCAGTGATCAAGGCCGCGCGTGAGAACGGAATCCACGATTCGGTTATCGAGTCTGCGCAGAAATCTCCCGTCTATCAGTTCGTCAAGGTGTGGAAGATCGCGCTGCCGCCGCACATCGAATACCGCACGCTACCGATGCTGTTCTATGTGCCGCCACTCCTTCCCGTCATGTCGAAGCAAGGCGACAAGACCGTCGGAAGCGTGTCCGACGAGTTCTTCCACGAGATCGAGGATGCTCGCGTTCCTCTCGCGTTCCTCGGCAAGCTCTTCGGTGGTGGCAACGTCGGCAAGGTCACGTACGCGCTTCGCAAGCAGATGGCAGTGCGGGCCTACCGGCGATCGGTCACCGTCGGAGACCTTGACCAGGAGTCGGCCGGTCGCGCGCTGCAGGCCGCCAACTGCTCCAAGGAGGAAGCCGACGAGATTTACAAGCTTACGTCGCTCTGCACGTTCGACGATCGTTTCGTCATTCCGCCGGCGCACCGGGAGGAGGCCGTCGAGATGATGAAGGACCCACACGAGCACCGCCAAAGCGTCGGCTTCGGTTTCATGTCCGGGCCGAGAAGGGGGCTCTGATGACGTTGACCACCGAATCTCGCGCGGAGCTCTTCGACGGCCTCGCATCGCTCTTGCGCTACCCGGACCAAGACCATCTCGAGCGAGTGCGCGGCGTCGTCGAGCGACTCGCGACCTGTAAGCCGGAGATGCGAGAGCTTCTCGCACCGCTCTCCGAGCACGTCGAGGAGCTGTCGATCAACGAGCTCGAGGAGTCGTACACCCGGACGTTCGACATCACACCGGACTGCGCTCTCGAGGTCGGTTGGCACCTCTACCGTGAAAACTACGAGCGAGGGCGTTTTCTTGTCGAGATGCGTGCGCGCATGCGAGATGTCGGCATTACCGAAAGCTCGGAGCTGCCGGATCACCTCGGGCACGTGCTCGAGGTTGTCGGGCGACTCGAGGAAGAGGAGGCACGACAACTCTGTCGTGACCATCTCCTGCCTGCCCTCGGAAAGATGCGCGAGAAGATGCCGGCGGAACGTCCGCACGCATGCGTTCTCGAGGCATCCGAGAAGATCACCCGAGAGTTGTTCTCGATCGACGAGACGCTCACGACCGGGAAAGAATCCATGCCCTACTTCCGGGAGATCGAGACGCTGCCTCCCGGTTGTTCGAACGAATTCGGAGGAACGTCATGAGCACGCTCGCCTTCCTCGACCTCGAAGGACTCCACTACCTCGACCAGGTACTCTTCGCGGTTCTGCCGTACGTCGCGTTCGTCATCTTTTTCCTGATGACGATTCAGCGCTATCGCATGCAGTCGTTCACGTACTCGAGTCTCTCATCGCAGTTTCTTGAGAACCGCCACCACTTCTGGGGCATGGTGCCGTTTCACTACGGCATCCTCGTGATCATTCTCGGGCACGTGGTAGCGTTCATGATACCGCGTCAGATTCTCGCCTGGAATCAAGAGCCCGTGAGGCTTTGGATTCTCGAAATCTCGGCGCTCGTCTGCGGGATTTTGACGCTCGTCGGGTTGATCAACATCATCGTCCGCAAGGCGCAGAACCGAAAACTGCGCATGGTGACGACGTTTGCCGACTGGGTCGTCTACGGGTTGCTCCTCCTGCAGATCTTCAGCGGCATCTACGTCGCGATTTTCGTCGGCTGGGGCTCCTCCTGGTTCGCATCGACTCTGACGCCCTATCTCTGGTCTCTCATCAAGTTGAGCCCGGACATCTCGTACGTCGAAGCGATGCCCCCGTGGGTGAAGCTTCACATCGTGTCGGCGTTCGTGCTGATCGCCTTCTTTCCGTTCACGAGGCTCGTTCACATTCTCGTCATTCCGAACATGTACCTCTGGCGTCGGCCGCAGGTCGTTCGCTGGAACTGGGATCGTTCCCGCATTCGTAAGGCGGAGCCCGATCGCGACCAGGCTCGCAGTCACTGAGATCGAAGGAGCCGAAGATGGCACGACTCGAAAAGTGGGAACCGGAAAACGAGCAGTTTTGGGAGAACACCGGCAAAGCGATCGCGAAGCGAAACCTGTGGATTTCGATTCCCAACCTGCTGATGGGATTTGCTGTCTGGCTCTACTGGGGCATGATCGCCAACTACCTCCAGAAGATTCACATGGCGTCAGCGACTCTTGCTGACGGCTCGCACGAGCTTTTCAATTTCACGTTCTTGAACGATGGCGCGCACTACGTCGGCCTCCAGTACAAGGGGTTGCTCTTCCTGCTTCCCGCCGTCGCAGGACTTTCGGGTGCTACGCTTCGACTTCCGAATTCGTTCATGGTCGCCATTTCGGGAGGGCGCAACGTCAAGTTCATGACGACGCTGCTCCTGGTCCTTCCGGCTATCGGTGCGGGAATCGCCCTCCGAGACCCGAACGTGCCGTTTTCCACTCTGCTCGTTCTCGCCGCGCTCTCCGGCATTGGTGGTGGCGCCTTCGCGTCTTCCATGTCGAATATCAGCTTCTTCTACCCGAAGAAGGTGCAGGGGCTGGCGCTCGGCCTCAACGCAGGATTGGGCAACCTCGGAGTCAGCGTGATGCAGTTCCTGATTCCGTGGGTGATCACATTTGGGCTCTTCGGGTCTATCGGCGGTGATCCGCACGCAGTCGGGGAAGCCGGTCAGATGTGGATCCAGAACGCAGGCCTTGTCTGGGTTCCGATTCTCGTAACCCTCGCCGTGCTGGCCTTCCTCTTCATGGACAACATGCCGTTCCACGAGTGCGGCTCGACGGTCGTCGCGGTCGGAAAGTACCTCTGGCTGACGATCTTGGGATACGCGGGAGCGATCGCTGGCATCGCCGTGCTACTCGCTACGTACACCCTGCCTGGCAAGACGCTGTGGACCTTCGTCGTGATCCTCGTCGCCGTCCCGGTCACGATGGTCTGCTTGCGCTATTTGACGCCGCGAGAGACCAAGAAGAATCTTCAGGGGCAATTCGAAATCCTCAAAATGAAGCACAACTGGGTCATGACCTATCTGTACGTCATGACCTTCGGGTCGTTCATCGGATACGCGAACGCGTTCCCGAAGGTGACCAAGGATGTCTTCGATGTCGACCCGGGCCCGTATGCGTGGCTTGGCGCTGGGGTGGGCGCCCTGATTCGTCCGCTCGGAGGCTGGCTCTCGGACAAGCTGGGAGGGGCTCGAGTTACCCACTGGGACACGATCATCATGATCGGCGCTACGATCGGTGCCGGTTACTGCGTCCAACTCGCCATAGAGAACCCCGAGGATCCGAAGAAGTACTTCATTCCCTTCCTGCTGATCTTCATCCTGCTTTTCGCCACGACGGGAATCGGTAACGGATCAACGTTCCGGATGATCGGGGTCATCTTCACACGAGATCATCGTGGGCCGGTGCTCGGATGGACCTCGGCGATCGCCGCCTACGGCGCCTACCTGATTCCGAAAATCTTCGGGAACCAGATCACGGAAGGTACGCCTCACTACGCACTCTACGGATTTGCGGGCTACTACCTCAGCTGCCTCGCGGTGAACTGGTGGTTCTACGCGCGCAAGAACGCCGAAATCTCGTGTTGAGTGAGTTCCAGAGAGTGGAGATGCCGCGATGCACGGCCGAACACTGACGATCCTCCTGGGCCTCGGGCTCTTGTTGAGCACGATCTCGCTCCTGCGCTTGCTCGGCGACGTTCACTTGCCCGGGAACGACCAGGACTACGCCCCGGAGCAACCGATCGCGTATTCGCACCGGCTCCACGCAGGAGAGCTCGAGATTCCGTGCCTCTACTGCCACTCGGGAGCGGAGAAGAGTCGGCACGCGGGTGTTCCGTCGGCGAACGTCTGCATGAACTGCCACAAGTTTGTCACGGCTCCGATGGTCGAAGTGAGAGCGGAAGAGAAGCTGGCCGAACTCGAAGGGCGTCAAGCGCGTCGAATCGTATCTCCAGAGCTCCGTAAGCTCTACGACGCGGTCGGGCTCGACGAGGACCTCGAGCCGGATCCTGGGAAGACACCTCGCCCGATCGAGTGGGTGAGAGTTCACCGAGTGCCTGACTTTGTCTACTTCGACCATCGACCACACGTCCACGCCGACGTCGACTGCCGGCGTTGTCACGGCTCTGTGGAGACGATGGAGCGCATTCGTCAGGTCGAGACACTGTCGATGGGTTGGTGTGTCAACTGCCACCGACACGAGAACCAGAACGAATCGGGCAAGCTGGTCGACGCGTCCACCGACTGCGCGGCTTGCCACTACTGAGGACCGCAGAGAGAACTATGACGCCCCACGATCCGGCGGAACGACGAGATGAGGACGTCGAGCAGCACGAAGCCGAACTAGAGAAAGGCGAATTCAATCGTCGTGCCTTTCTCAAGCTCGCGGGCTTCACGCTCGGTGGGGCGGCTCTTAGCGGATGCACGCGTGGTCGCGAAGAGAAGCTGATCCCGTACCTCGTGAAGCCCGAGGAGATCACCCCAGGAAGGTCCTACTGGTACGCTTCGACGTGTGGTGCGTGCACGGCTTCCTGCGGGATCCTGACCAAGAATCGCGACGGGCGTCCGATCAAGCTCGAGGGGCTTCCCGATCAGCCAGTGTCGAAAGGTGGCCTCTGTGCTGTCGGGCAGGCGAGCGTGCTTGGTCTGTACGACTCGAAGCGGCTCAAGAAGCCGCTCGTGGGCGGCGTTGAGAAGGGCTGGGGCGATCTCGACACCTCGCGTGAGGTTCCTGGCGCGCACAATCACGAGCCCGACGCTGCGCGAGTCGGTCGAGGCTTTCCTCGGGACCTTCGGCGACGCGAAGCTCGTCGAGTACGATCCGCTCTCCGTCTCCGCGCTCCTCGACGCACAGGAAGAGGCCTACGGCGTGCGTGCCGTCCCGCGCTATCACTTCGAGCGCGCGGAAGTCGTGATCTCGTTCGACGCCGATTTCCTCGGAACGTGGATTTCTCCGGTCGAGTTCACGTCCACGTATCTCGAGCGACGAAAGCTCTCGAGTGACGCACCCACGATGAGCTACCACGCGCAGATCGAGTCGCGGCTCTCCATCACGGGAAGCAACGCCGCCGAGCGCTGGACACTGCGACCGTCCGAGGTGTCTTCCGGACTGGCGCAGCTTGCTGCCGCCGTCGCGAAGCGAGCCGGTGTCAAAGCACCCTGGTCGAGTCTGCCGAAGGGGCCGATCGAAGCCGGCGTGGTCGAGAAGCTTGCCGAGCGACTGTGGACCGGGCCACGCGGGCGAACTCTCGTCGTTTGCGGGGCAAACGAGTCTGATGCACAGCGCATCACCACGTGGATCAACCATGTGCTTCAGAACGACAGTGATCAGGTCGAGGCGACGATCGACCTTCACCGTCCGTCTTACCAGATGCGCGGGAACGACCGCGACCTCATGGCGCTTCTCGCGGAGATCCGCGACGAGAAGGTCGGCGCGCTCTTCGTCCACGACGTGAACCCCGCGTACGACTTACCCGACGGCGTGAACCTCGGGAAAGCGATCGGGAAGATCCCGGTCGTCATCAGCTTCGCGGAGCGTGTCGACGAGACCGCCGAGCACGCGAAGTACGTCTGCCCCGACCACCACTACCTCGAGAGCTGGAGAGACGCGGAGCCTGTCGCTGGCGTCGTGACGATCGCCCAGCCGGCGATCCGCCCGCTGGGCGAGACGCGGTCTGCGGCCGAGAGCCTTGCGGCGTGGTCCGGAGCGGCGCGTTCGCATCACGACATCTTGCGTGACTACTGGAGTCGTGAGCTTCTGCCACGTTCGGCGCCCGGCGAAGGTACGAAGACGCTCGACCGTCTCTGGGACGATGCTCTTCAGCGCGGCTTTGTCGAGCTCGCGCCATTGTCGAAGGTGCCCTTTTCGTATCGTCCGCCCGCTCTTGCCGTGCCGGCAGCCCGAAGCGCGTCGGGGCTCGAGATCGCGCTCTACGCCAAGGTCGGGCTGCGCGACGGCCGCGAAGCGCACAACGCATGGTTGCAAGAGCTGCCCGACCCGATCAGCAAGGCGACGTGGGACAACTACGCCGCGATCGCTCCGTCACTCGCCGAGGAGCTCGGTGTGAAGGACGGAGACGTCGTGCGCCTCGCGGGATCCGCGGCTGGCGGCTCGAAGGTTACGCTGGATCTCCCGGCGCTCGTCCAGCCCGGCCAAGACTCGTCGACGATCGCTGTCGCCCTCGGCTACGGTCGCAAGGGGACCGATCGCTTTCTCAACGTCGGACCTCAGTGGATCGAAGCTCGCCCTACCGTGGAGGAGGGCCAGACGGTCGGCGTCAATGCAGCGCCTCTCCTATCGATCGCGGGCGGCACGCTCAGATTCGGCGGGGCGAAGGTCGAAGTCTCGCGTACGGGCGAGGAACGTCCCATCGCGCGGACGCAGCAGTACCACTCACTCGAAGTGCCGAGGCACCTCGCGCCGGGCAAGGGGCATCCGCGTCCGATCGTGCAGGAGACCACCTTCGCGACGTACCAGAAGGATCCCGAGGCCGGATCTCACCATGCTCATGCTCTCGACACGATGTGGACCGAGGACCACTCGTACGACGGGCATCATTGGGCGATGGCGATCGACCTTACGCGCTGCACGGGCTGCAGCGCCTGTGTCGTCGGTTGCCAGGCGGAGAACAACGTACCCGTCGTGGGCAAGGACGAGATTTCGCGCAACCGCGAGATGAGCTGGCTTCGCATCGATCGCTACTACAGTGGCGAAGGCGACGAGGTCTCGGTCGCTCATCAACCGATGATGTGTCAGCACTGCGACAATGCTCCATGTGAAAACGTCTGTCCTGTTTTGGCGACGCTTCATAGTGAGGAGGGGCTCAATCAGCAGGTATACAACCGTTGCGTCGGCACGCGTTACTGCGCGAACAACTGTCCGTACAAGACGCGCCGCTTCAACTGGTTCGACTATCCCCACAACGACAAGCTCGAGAACATGGTCCTCAATCCGGACGTCACGGTCCGTTCGCGCGGCATCATGGAGAAGTGCAGCTTCTGCGTTCAGCGAATCCAGGAGGCGAAGTTCGAGGCGAAGAGTGAGGGGAGAGAGCTTCGCGACGGTGACGTCCAGCCGGCGTGCGTGCAATCGTGCCCCGCGCAGGCGATCGTCTTCGGTGACCGCAATCAGCGTGAGAGCGAGATCACGAAGCAGCGCGGGGATCCTCGCCATTACCACGTGCTCGAAGAGCTCAACGTTCTGCCCTCGGTAGGTTATCTGAGGAAGGTGCGCAACCGCGAGGGAGGAGAGCAGCATCATGGCTAGTTCGGCGCCTACGAACACCGCCGCTGGGGTCGAGACGGCAAGTGTCGCGACCGTAGAGCAGCACGTCACACCGCCACTCGTCGACGGCGACAAGAGTCTGGGTCAAGTTACGAACGACGTCTGTCGTGCGCTCGAAGGAAAGCCGACAAGGCTCTGGTACATCTGCTTCTTCGTGTCGTTGTCGATCTTGATCGTCGGCGTCGTGGCTGTCGCGTACCAAACGATCGTCGGAATCGGGACCTGGGGGCTCAACCGTACGGTCGGCTGGGCTTTCGACATCACGAACTTCGTGTTCTGGATCGGCATCGGTCACGCTGGGACACTGATCTCAGCGATTCTCTTCCTGTTTCGGCAGCGCTGGCGTACGGCCGTCAATCGTTCCGCGGAAGCGATGACGATCTTCGCGGTCATGTGCGCGGGCATTTTCCCACTGATTCACATGGGGCGACCTTGGCTCGCGTACTGGGTGCTTCCGTATCCGAACTTCCGCGGACCTCTCTGGGTCAACTTCCGATCCGCGCTGTTGTGGGACGTCTTCGCGATCAGCACGTACTTCCTGATCTCGCTCGGATTCTGGCTCCTCGGACTCGTTCCGGACCTCGCGACGATGCGCGATCGGGCCAAGGGAAAGATCCGTAAGGCGATCCTCTCCGTCGTCAGTCTCGGCTGGAACGGCTCACAGAGGACCTGGCGACATTACGAGATCGTTTACTTGCTCCTCGCGGGACTCGCGACCCCTCTGGTCCTCTCGGTTCACACGATCGTCAGCTTCGACTTCTCGACGTCGGTGATCCCGGGGTGGCACACGACGATTTTGCCACCGTACTTCGTCGCGGGAGCCATCTTCAGCGGCATGTCGATGGTGCTCACGCTGATGATCATCGCGCGCAAGGTTATGCGCTTCGAGCAGTACATCACGACGCGCCACATCGACGCGATGTGCAAGCTGGTCCTCGCAACGGGCCTGATCGTCGGCTTCGCGTACGCGACGGAGTTTTTCACCGCGTGGTATTCGGGCAACCAGTACGAGCAGTTCGCCTTCTACAACCGGGCCGGCGGCCCGATGGCCTGGTCCTACTGGATCATGGTCTTCTGCAATGTCTGCGTTCCGCAACTCTTGTGGTCGCGGAGGATTCGTGGAAACATCGCCGCGGTTTTCGGGATCACGATTTTCGTCAACATCGGCATGTGGTTCGAGCGCTTCGTTATCATCGTGACATCGCTACAGCGCGATTTCCTCCCCTCGAGCTGGTCGAGCTACGTCCCTACCTCGATCGAGCTCCTTACGCTTCTCGGAAGCTTCGGACTGTTTTTCACCTGCTTCCTCCTTTTCTGCCGGTTCCTGCCGATGATCGCCATGGCAGAGGTGAAGGGCGTCCTCGGAGTCGGGCGCTCGAAGAAGGGAGGTGAGAAATGAGCGTGCTCGGAGTTCGAAACTGGACCGGAATCTTCGACAGCGAGGAATCGATCCTCGCCGTGACGAGTGCGTCTCGCCTCGCTGGCTTCGACATCGTGGACGTGTACTCGCCGTATGCGGTTCACGGACTCGACGAGGCGATGGGGTTGCGACGATCCTGGATGCCGTGGGTCTGCTTCGTCTGCGGCCTTCTTGGCGCCGTAGGAATGTGGTGGCTCGCGACGTGGGCGCTGGCCGTCGACTGGCCGTCGAATATCGGCGGAAAGCCGCTGAACTCCTTTCCTGCGATCGTGCCGATTATCTTCGAGATGGTCGTGCTCTGCGGAGGCTACGGCGTGATCTTCGCCCTTCTCATTCACTGTCGTCTCTTGCCGGGGCGAAAGGCGCGTCTCGTGCACCCACGCATCACCGATGATCGCTTCGCGATCGTCCTGAGAGCGCCCGACGCAACTCGGGATCCGAGGGACATTCGTCGTCTTCTCGAGGAGTACGGCGCCCTCGAGATCGCGACGGGTTACGAGGAGGTCGACGAATGAAGCGCTTCGGAATCGGAAGAACTCTCCTCGCTATCGGAATCGTCGTCGTGCTTCTCCTGCATCTGGCGGCGAGTCCGGACCACAGTCAGCGCAGTATCGAAATCTTTCCGGAGATGCTCGAGTCCGTGCCTTACGAGTCGCAGGGAAGCAATCCAAACTTCGCGGACGGGAGCACTTTGCGTCGGCCCGTTCCGGGAACGGCCGCCCGCGGCTATCCTGCGTTCCGGTACGAGGCGACACCCGAGGGCGGGCTGCGAGCGGGCCGCGAGCTCGTCAATCCTTTCGGCGCCGACGACGCGACCGCGCTCGCGCGTGGAGCCTTCGTCTATCAGACGTTTTGCCAGATGTGCCACGGCGCGGACGGAAGCGGGCAGGGGCCGATGACGAAGCGAGGCGTTCCGCCTCCACCTTCGCTGTCGGCCGAGCGCTCGCTCACGATGAAGGACGGACAGATGTACCACATCCTGACATTGGGTCAGGGGAGCATGGCTCCGTATGCGTCGCAAGTGGAACGCGATGATCGGTGGAAGGTCATTCTTCACGTACGGTCGCTGCAGAAGACGGCGAAGGGCTCAGAACAATGACAGTCGAATCTGCATCCGCTCCAACGATCGAAAGTTCCTCGGACACCAAGCCCGAGAGCACCTCACCCTGCTCAAACGGTGCGCGACAGTCTTACCTTTCGGAAAGCTGGAAGCGGGCGCTCACACTGCTCGCGACCGTCGGTGGCTTCGTCGCCGTTCTCGGCGTGATCGTCGCACCGGAACGAATTGCGCCGAACGTTTTGCTCAGCGTGTTTCTCGTTCTGGGACTCGCCCTCGCCGGGCTACTCTTCGTCGTGTTTCAGAATCTGACGAGCGCGACGTGGACGGTGGCCCTTCGACGAATCCCGGAGGCGATGGCTCTCACTATGTCCGTCGCGGCGGCACTGTCGATCGCCGTTCTCGCGCTGATTCCCTCTCTCTACGAGTGGAGCCACGCGGAAGTCGTCGCACACGATGCTTTGATCGAAGCCAAGACTCCATGGCTGAATCCGATCTTCTTCATCGTTCGAACGATCATCTGCGTCGGAGCCTGGGTCGCCTTCACGCATTACCTCGTAACGATGCAAAGGCGACGAGAAGCAGCTGGGGGAAAGGGGAGCCATGATCGACCACTCGGAGTGTCGGGCGTGTTCGTCTTGGTTTTCGCACTGACCTTCTCGGTGATCTGCTTCGACTGGATCATGTCCCTCGAGCCGCACTGGTTCAGCACGGTCTTCGCGGTCTACAATTTCTCGGGGCTCTTTCTCGGCGGCGTTGCCGTCGTGACCTTCTTCGCGATCCTTCTGTCTCGCCTCGGGCCGCTAGACGGAGTCGTTCGCCCGGACCATCTACACGATCTCGGGAAGCTGATGCTCAGCTTCAGCACGTTCTGGGCGTACATTTGGTTCTGCCAGTACATGCTGATCTGGTACGCGAATATTCCGGAGGAGACCGCGTACTTCATCGCGCGCGAAAAAGGCTCATGGGCCGTCGTGTTCTACGTCAACCTTCTCGTCAACTGGCTGATACCGTTCTTCGTTTTGCTTCCTCGAGGGGCCAAGAGGAACGAGACCGTGATGTTCTCGATCGCGATCTTGCTTATCGTGGGTCGTTGGCTCGACCTTTACGTGATGGTCAGTCCGCCGTTCCAGAAGTCCGGACCCGTGCTCGGAGCGTGGGAGATCTTTCCCGTGATCGGGGCTCTGTCGCTCTTCGCGCTTCTCTTCTTCCGACACTTAGGAAAGACGACGATCGTGCCTATGTCAGATCCGAGGTTGAAGGAGAGCCTGGATCACCATCAGTGAGACGCTAGTATTTCTGGGCTATTTCACCGGCCGAACGATCCATCTTCGAGCCTCGCCCGGCTTCAATCGTAACGGCCATCCGACGCTCAAGGCCTTACCCGAGATGTGACGCGCGACCCCGGTGTCGGCGTCTTTCACCTCATACTGGTGCGACTCGTCCGGCTCGACGGTGAACCACTCTGGCATGGCGTTCATGCGTGGCCAATCGCGGCGAAACCCCATGTGAAGGCGGTGGCGCGGGATGTCGAACTGCAGTCGTCCTTCGTAGGGCTTCTCGGACCTCATCAGGATGCAGATTCCACTGCCGCACGGGGCGGCGCCGAGTTGCAGTCCCTGCTGCCAGGGCCGGGCGATCGTGTTGCGCGTGTGCAGCATCGTGTGGATGAGAACCGTGCGCACGGTGTTCGCCTCTAACTTGTGTCGACCCCAGAGCCGATCCTCGTCGCTGTGGTCGACGAGGATTGTCGCGATCTCGCGGTCCGCCCACACGAACGTCTCGACCGTCGGCAGTCGGTGGAGGAGATAAAGCCCGCCTTCGACGGAGTCCGCGATGTTGTCGCGTGAGTCGTGACCCCAGTTGAACTCTCGATAGCGCGGCTTCAGGAGATTCGTCATCGGCCGACGAGCGGCGTCTCGATAGCGCTCGGTCCCCAGAGCCAGATCGTAGTCGAGGAACCCGACCAGGTCGTACCCCCAGCCGTCTCGAATTTTGACGTTGTCGTGGGGGCCCTCCTTGGCTTGTAGCCTTCCTACCATGACGCCGTCGGAGTTCGTCCCACGCCTCGAGATTTCGTCGAACATGAACTCCATGTGAGGCTTGTACTGCTTGAGCTTGTTACGCCGCGCTTCGGAGTCGACGGCGAAGAGGAGGCCCAGCCCGCCGATGATCTCGCAACCGTGATCCGAAAGGCGCGACGGGACGAACTGGGACCCGCCGAGTAGGTAGTAGTCGGCCAGGCGGTGCGCCCAGTCGAGATACTTCTCGTCGTCCGTCATTCGGTAGAGTCTCGGCAGGAGCTGCAGCAACTCGCCGTTGACCTCGATGTTGGTCGAAGGGATGCGCCCGAAGGGCGTGTCGACCCTCGCGTGCTTGAAGATGTCATCGACAATCTCGCGCATTCGGCCGTACCACGGAGAGGATCTTCCCGTGATCTCGACGATGGGGATCAACCCGTCTTTCGCGTATTCGCTCGCGCCGAAAATCATGCGATCGAAAGCAGTGACCTCCTTGCGGCCTTTGTCCATGTCGTACGGAACTGGCAGACGATCGAGGTGGTTGCAGAGGCGCCGTTCGGCCTCGAGAGTTTCTACCATCACGGATTCGAAGATTTTCCTGTCCGTGAAGTAAGCCGCCCAGACGTAGAAGGGGTAGCAGTCGGCCGCGGTGTCGCGGTAGGTCCACAGTCGGCCGGTGGGGCGGAATAGGCCCGATCGTTCGTCACGTACGGTGAGGCAACGCTCGTGAAGCCAGCGCTGGACCTTGCTCAACGCGATGCCGGCGTACCGTGCCGAGCGTTCGGCGCGATGCCAGTCCGGCTTTTGAGGCGAAGGGATCCAGAGCTTGCGCGTCTCGTCGTTCACTTGGAATCCGGAGAGGTTCGCCCAGACGACATTGCCATCACCGGTGCCGCGATTCGCCCCC
>CAYZGY010000126.1:6794-13557 GCA_964478085.1 uncultured Planctomycetia bacterium | reverse complement strand
TGGAGGAGTCGCCAGCCGAGCACCTGGACGCGCTTCGAGACGAGTGGGGGAAGCTTCTCGCCGCGGGGATCTTTGACGATCTCGCCGTCCTTGCGACCGAAGGCGAGCAGGCGATCGATCGGTGCCGGGTCCTTGTTCGTGCTCGTCAGGATTCGTACGGTCGAGATGATCTCGGAGCGCATCTGCCCGCGCAGCTTCTTGCTGCGCGCCTTGCCGAGAAGATCGTAGAGCAGGTCGAGCGATTCCTCGTGCTTGCCTTCCGATCGCAAGAGGCGCGCGCGCTCGAAGCCGCGTCGGCCGGGCTCTTCCTTCAGGTGTGCCCACGAATCGGCCTGTGGCTCGATCGAGGCGAGGCCCCAAGAGCCGAGCGCGATGAGCTGCCCGCCGACCGGGAAGATGTTGTGCGAGAAGTTCGTAGGCACCTTGGCGTCGATGATCGCGTAGTGCTCGAGGACCGTTCCGTCCTGCGCGTCGACCGTCAGGAGCTTGCTTCCGGTGCGTGGGATGTAGAGTCGCCCCGCGGCGAGGAATCCCGAGCCCGAAGCGAAGCCGTGACCGTCGCTCGAGAGGCTCGTCGACCAAGTCTCGCTGCCGTCGACGAGTGATCGAGCGGCGAGCCGCGCGCCCGCAAAGTAGACGTGATCGTCATCACACCCGAGTATCGCGATGCTCGAGTCCTCGGGTCGCTTCTCCCAGCGGATGTTTCCGGTGCGCGGCTCGATCGCCGTGAGGAAGTCGCTGTCCGGAGGAGCGACGAGGACGACGGGTCCCGAACTCGTCTGCGCGATCATCGGCTGCGGGTGATGGAAGTGGCCCGTCGAGCGGTTCTCGCGGACGCGCGATCGGTAGCGCGTCATCCAGAGGAGTCGCCCCGTGCTCGTGTCGACCGCGGAGACGAAACCGTTGCCAGGAGCCGCGACGGCGATGCCGCCCGATGTCGCGACCATCGAGCCACCGACGAGCGCGGCACCGTAGCGCTGGTAGTACGTCGCGTTGAACGAGTAGAGGCGCGTGATCCAGGCGAGCTTGCCACCCGTCGTGATGCCGGCGAGGTAGCCGCCACTCTCGCGGATCGCCGGGACGATCAGCATGTCACCTGCGGGCGATGGCGGCGCGATGAACGCGAGGCCGTGGGTCGGATCGCGCTTTCTCTCCGCGGCGCCGAGGCGCCAGAGGAGCTTGCCGTTGCGTGAATCGAGCGCGAGGATCCGATTCGCTTGATATTCGACCTGACCGCCGCGCGCGGTGCGCGCTTGCGTCATGTGGTCGACGGCGAAGACGACTCCGCGGGTCTGTCCCGCTCCGGTCGAGATGCGTGCGTACGTCAGCGACTTGCTGCCGAGGTCCTTGTAGTCCTCGGCGCCGTTCGTTGCTGCCTGACCGAGCATCAAGACGTTCCGGCCGGTCTGCTGGAATGTGGCGCGGTCGTCGAGGTCGGAGACCCAGCGACGTTCGCCTGTCTTCGGATCGAGCGCGACGATCGCGTTCTGTTGACGGACGAAGATCCGCTCGTCGTCCGTGACGAGCTGGAGCGCGAGGTTGCGCCCGCGGTAGATCGAGGATCGTGTCGACCCCTTCGGTTGGCGGGGAATCTCGCGCAGCCGGTAGATCCACTTCGCCGTCGTTCCGATGGCTGGAAGGTGGTCCGCGTGCGTCGATCCGCTCGTGTGCGCGTACGAGCCGAGGGGCGCGGGCCACTCGGACGGGCTCGCTTCGACGTCCGCCTTCTCGGCGAGCAGCGTCGCGAAGAGCGGATGATCCGGGACGTCCGTTCCGAGGACCGCTTCCCCGCGGATGAGGACCGTCTCCTCGGAGTGGACGCTCGAGACCTCGGCGAGGTAGTGTCGCGCCGCTTCGACGTGCCCGGCGAGGAGGTGAAGAAGCGCGGCGTGTGCGAGCGTCTCGTGTCGCGTCGCCTCCGCTTCCTCTTCGTCGTCGAAGCTCTCTTCGAAGGGGAGGCCGAGTCGCGCGTCGAGCGCCGCGGCGGCTTCGGTGTGACGACTCGCGGGGGGGAGTGGGCCGGCGAGCTCGATCCAGGCGGAACACCCCGACGGCGTCAGCGCGTATCGTTCACCGACACGGCGCAAGGCTGCGTACGAAGATTCGAAGGGTACCTCGAGCGCGGCGGCGAGCGCGTTTTTTGCGGCCGGCTCGTAGGTTCGCAGGTAGACGGCACGGCCTTCTTCGGGGAGCTGGAGGATCAGGTCGAGGAGCTCGTCGGCCGTGCGGCGGTACCGGATGCCGTCGCGCGAGTAGACCTCGACGGTCGGCGTGCGGACATCGTCGGCCTCGACACCCTCGAGCCCCTGGTTTCCGCCGGCCGGGCCACCGGCCCGAACCATGCCGCCCTCGTTTTCGGCGTTCGCCTGCTTCTCGAGCTCCTCGAGCTTCCTCTCGAGGTCTCGCGCACGTTTGGCGGCCTCGAGGAGGCGGCGCCGGCGATAGTCGGGAGACGTCGCGTCGGCCAGAATCTCATCGACGAGGACGAGGCCCTCGGCCCACTGCTCGCGCTCGAAGTTCTCGTTCGCCCGGCGCATGCGGGCGACCGTGCGCGTTTCCTCCTTCGGGAGGGCGCCGCTCTTGTACTCGCGGTCGACCCGATCGTCGTCGTCGCGGCCGCGTTTCCCTGGCGCCGGGTCCGCGCCATCTGCAACAGCGGGCAGCGCGATGGCGATCTGCTCGAACGCCTGGGCACGACTTCCTTGAAAACGCCCTGAAATCGCCTGAAACGCGGTCAGTGCGAGGAGAAGCGCCGAAAAGATCACAAACACGCGCCGTGAGGCCGATCGCGCCCCGGTGGGGATCCCGGGGGATCGTGCCCCTTGCGGACTCGTCGTTCGCCGAACGGCCATGCGAGGATTTACCGGCCCTTGAGTTTCCTTACTGACGTTGAATCCTAAGTTTCCGTCTCGGCGCCACCAAGACAATTTCACCGCCCCAGATGGGGTTCGGGGCACCGTGAGGACAACTCGTCACTTCCTATATCGACGAAAGTACCGGCGGCAGGTTGCGATTCGATCCCCCAGTTGAGGTGAATTCTGGGTCTCAGAAGACCAGGTTCCAGTTCCAGTTCTTCTGTCCGTGGTTCCAGACCGCGAAGAGCAGCCCCGCAGCGAGGAGCGCGCCCGAGATCCTGGCCGGGATCTTCCACCGCTCGCGCTCGCCGCTCGTCGTGTAGCCCGTCACCCAAATTCCGAAAACGCAGCCGGCCGCGAAGCCGCCGAGGTGGGCGCGATGGTCGAGCTGGTTGCGCAGGAGGAGGGAGAAGACGGCCATGATGATCAGCGTTCGGATCATCGACTCCTTGCAGACCCAGTCGCGTGTGCGAATCGAGTAGACCAGGAGCATGCCGATGAGGCCGCAGATCGCACCCGACGCACCCAGCCCGAGAAGCGGCAGTCCGAGAGACCATCTCCAGCCGAAGCTCGCCAATCCACCGACGAGTCCCGAAACGACGAAGATCGTCAGGAACTTCTCGCTCGAGAGCTTCTCCTCCGTCGCGCGTCCGAGATCGAAGAGTGCCATCGCGTTGAACGCGAGGTGCATGAGATTGAAATGGAGAAACATGCACGAGATGAACCGCCAGATCTCGCCGGCCCCGATGCCGACGTCCTGGTTCGGGTGGTAGTAGAGACCGCCGAGATCGTCGATGACTCGATAGTCGACGCCCATCAGGCCCGAGCCTGAGTGGTTGGCGTCGTGCGCCACCATGTTCTGGTGCGACATCTGCTCGAGAACGAAGAACGAGACGATCAGAAGCAGCAGCGTCGAGGTGATCGGGAAGACGTCGTAGAAGCTCGCTGTACTCAAGGACCCAGCTCCGGTTCGTGGGGCGATTTTTTTTGCGTGACGCGGATGATAGGCGGAGCGGCGCCGATCGTCCAGGGATCGAGAAGGACCGACGCGTCCGGCGCGCTTGTGTTATTCTTCCCGCCATGTCCGAGCGACCCCTGCGCCCCGAGCTCGATCGCATCCTGCGTGGAACGAGCCGCAGCTTCTACCTGACGCTGCGCGTCGTGCCGCGTGCGGTTCGCTCGCAGCTCGGGCTGAGCTACCTCTTCTGTCGCGCGGCCGACACGATCGCCGATACGCGACTGCTGCCACCCGCCGAACGGCTCGCGCATCTGGCGACGTACCGTGCGGCGTTCGCGAGCGAACCGGTCGACTACGATTCGCTCGCCGGCATCGTCTCCGCAGTCGGGGCGCCCCTCGCGATTCCCGAGGAGCGCGAGCTCCTCGAGAAGATTCCGGATTGCTTTCGCGTCTACGAGTCGTTCGAGGAGAGCGATCGGGCGCTGATCGAGAAGCTGGTGACGACGCTGACCGAGGGCATGCAGTTCGACCTCGAGACGTTCCCCGGCGAGGAGTCGGGTCAGGTCGTCGGGCTGTCGACGGACGATGAGCTCGATCAGTACTGCTATTGGGTCGCCGGTTGCGTCGGGGAGTTCTGGACGGACCTGACGATGGCGCGTCTGCGTGCGCTGCGCTGTTGGGACGCCGAGAGGATGCGCGAGCTCGGTATCCGCTTTGGCAAGGGTCTGCAGATGACGAACATCCTGCGCGACGTCGATGGCGATCTTCGCATCGGTCGCTGCTACTTGCCGCGCCCCCGTCTCGACGCCGTCGGCGCTTCGGCCGAGTCGCTCTACCGGTCGAGCGATCGTCGCGTCGTCAAGCCCATGATGCGCGACCTCGTCGAGCTGACCCTCGAGCACTACCGCGCGGGCTGGGAGTATACATTGTCCATTCCGCGCCGGCTCCTGACCTTGCGGCTCGCGTGCATCTGGCCGCTCTGGATCGGCCTGCGGACGCTCGAGCTCCTCCTCGAGGCCGACGATCCTTGCGCGCAGGACGTCGTCCGCAAGATCTCGCGCAAGGAGGTCGGGCAGATCCTTCGGCGATCGTCGATGCGAGTGTTCTCGAATCGTTCGCTCGACCGTCGCTACGCGGCTCTTGAAGGAGGGGTGAAGGCGCTCCTCGAGAGGCTCTGAGGTCGAGGGCTGAGATCGACGCCGATCGACGCCGATTGACGCCGATCGACGCCGATCGTGTCATGTTTTCGCGCTTCCTTCCGCAAGCTCGGCGGGTTTCACGGGGCGGCGCCCCGCCGCGATACTCGTAGGGAGCGTAGGACTCGAAGCAGGCCTACGCTCCCTACGAGTTGAGTTCGGAGCGAGGCGTTTGGAGTCGATGGAGGTTCGAGAGAAACTTCTTTCGTGCGAAAAACGGCGGAGCGCTCCGAGATCTCGAACGAATCGTCTCGCTTATCCACTCGAAGCACTTTTTCAAGCGGCTGATAAGGGGATGACTCATGAAGCCTGCTCGAGAGTCTCGAGGTCTTTCCGAACTTGCTCTTGAGCTCCAAGCAGGAGATTCGTCTCCCGCTACGCTTCATCGCGATCCTCCGAAATCAGGTCGACGCGAGTCTCGCGTTGACGACGGGGGTTCATCGTCACGAGGACATCCTCAAGGGGCTGATGGTCGGCGCGGACGTGACGATGGTGTGCTCCGCCGTCCTGCGTCACGGATCACCGAAGGTCGCATCTTCAGTCGCCGGACTCGAGGAGCGGATGGTCGAGCACGAGTAGGAGTCGGTCGAGCAGATGAAGGGCAGTATGAGCCACGCGAACTGCAGCGATCCGTCGGCGTTCGAGCGTGCGAACTACATGCGTACGCTCAATACGTTCCGGAGCTGAACACGTTTCTACACCGTTAGCGGCATTCGCATGTCGAGTCACACGGAAGCGTGTCCGGAGTCGGGTCTTCCCCACACTCGGTCGCACCGGGGGACGGCAGTGGTGGCCCTTGCACGAAGAGATGATTGAGCGAGTAGACGGCGTCGGTGAGATTGACGTTGCCGTTGTCGTCGCTATCCGCCGCGTCGTAGCACGTCGGGGCCGGGCCGGCGAGCGTCAATGCGGTCCGTCGCTCTCTGTGACGGAAAAAACGCGAATTCCGGCTCAGCGCTTCTTGAGCGGACTCTCGTACCAGACGAGATTGCGGCTCTGCTGACCCGCGACGAGGAGGTCGAGAGCCCCGTCACCGCTGATGTCGACGGCGCGAATGTCGTAGGCTGCTTGGTTCTTACCGACGATGTGCGTCGTGAACTTTCCCTTGCCGTCGTTTTCGAACCACGCGGTGATCTTGTCGTCCTTGGCGCAAGTCGCCGCGTCGACGTCACCGTCGCCGTCGATATCCGCGACGGTGAGGCAGTGAGGGCCGTGGAGCGTCTCGTGGATGGTGCGGCGCTTCCACGGCGACTTCGCGTCGCCCGTCGCCTCGAACCAGATGATTCCTCGGCCATGGCCACGCGAGCAGATGAAGTCGACCTTGCCATCGCGGTTGACGTCGACGGGATGGATGTTCGTCGCACCGAGCTCCTTCGTCGCGATCGTGTGCTTCTTCCAAGTCGCCTTCGGGTCCTTCGGGGCTTCCCACCACGCGAACCAATCACCGCTGTTCGGTGGCGCCGACGGACCACCCTTTGCGGCGCTCGCGGCGTCGGGGCGACCGTCACCGTTGACGTCTCCGAAGCCGAGGTAGTGGCTGAGGCCCGGCGCGTCGCGATCGGCGAAGGCGTGGACGGTCCAGCGCTTTGCGTCACGCGGATTCTTCGGCGCCGATAGCCAGACGAGCGACTCGGGCCACTTGCCCTTGGGCTGCGCGCTCGTCGCGAGGAGATCGAGGCGGCCGTCCCGGTCGACGTCGCCACGGATCAGACCGTGGATTCCGTGGACGCCGTCGTGAATCAGGTGGCGCTTCC
>CAYZGY010000126.1:0-6784 GCA_964478085.1 uncultured Planctomycetia bacterium | reverse complement strand
AGAACCCCCTCGTGTACCGAAGCTCGTCCGACCGCTCTTCGAGCGGCTTCGCGGGTCGCTCGAACCAGACGATCAGGCCGGGTTTGTAGCGAGCGAGGATCGGATCGGGATCGCCGTCACCGTCGACGTCGTAGACCTCGGAGTGGATGAATCGATCGCCCTTTACGTCACCGAGGACGATCTCCTTCCAATCGGGAGCGACGAAGAGCCGCGTCTTGTTCGCCGCGTTGGAGACGATGTCGACCTGGCCGTCGCCCGTGAAGTCGGCGGCGATCGCGGTCAGGCAGGTCGCACCTTCGAAGACGACGTGCTTCTTCCAGTCGGGAGAGGCGTTCGCAGGGGAGCGAAGAGCGAGAGAGAGAAGAGCGAGTACCGTGATTCGATTCAGCATGGCTCGTCGGCTAAGAACATTTTAAGGCGTCGTCGGTTTCGTCGAAACCGGGCTCCGGGAAAGGCGGGGCGAGCGATTCGCCGCCGAAGAAGAGAAAGTTAAGGATCGTGACGGCGTCGGTCAAGTTCAGTTGACCGTCATCGTCGGAATACATCCGATCGTGACAGCTGGGCGCAGGTTCGCCGAGGAAGAGAAACCCGAGCGTCTTGATCGCGTCGGAGATGTCGACACGACCGCTCTCGTTCGCATCGCCGCGTAGGAAGACGACCGCGGGAGTGCCGTCGAACGGGACGGCGCCGATATCGCTACCTTCCCGGCCCGCGTCGATGCACGGTGATTCCGGTCGCAGAGCGGAGTTGCTCACGACCGCGTCGACGAAGCGCGGATCGGCCGAGAGATTGCCTTCACCGGGCCAGGCTTCGAGCGCCGACGAGGCGGCGCCGACGTTCGAGTGATCGATCGTCAGGGTCGAGAGCTCGTCGAGCGCGAGGTTCGTCAGGTTGTTCCAGAGGATCGTCGAGTGGACGTCTGCGTGGCCTCCGTCGCTCGCCTCGTCCTTCGCGAAGAGATCGAGGCCGATGCGGCAGGAGACGATCGTGTTGTGGTGACCATCGGAGACGCGTGCGCCGTCCTCGATCGCGATGCCCGTTCCGCAGCTCGTGAGGATGTTGCGTGCGACGCGGGGCTCGCCGTGACGACCTGGCGCCTCGATCGAGATCGCCTTGTCGTCGAGCCCTCCCGTGAAGCGGCAGCGGACGATGCTCGAGCGTTCGTCGCCGTCGCCGTCGACACTCGGGCTGACGCTTTCGAGCGAAAACCCGACCTGGGCGAGGAGCGGTGAGCTGGCGCTGCCGACGAGCGCGAAGACCAGCGAGTCGAGGTGGCGAGACATCGCAAGACACTCCGGATGGGACGGGTTTGGGGATCTCTGTCCCTTCCACGTGCGCCGGAGTGCGGTGAGGGGGATAACGATTCGGAGCCTTTTTTTCGCGGGTTCTCACCCGCGCTCCCATCAATCGTCGCTCGCCTTCTTCTCGGCGGCCTTTTTCTTCGTCGTGCTCTTCTTCTTGGCGGCTTTTTTCTTGGTCGCCTTCTTCTTGGCGCTCGCCTTCTTCTTGGCGGCCTTCTTCTTGGCGGCCTTCTTCTTCTTTTTCTTCTTCTGCGGCCCGGCGGCCTTGCGCTCGGCGAGGAGCTCGACGGCCTTTTCGAGCGTCAGCTCTTCCGGGTCGGAGCCCTTGGGGAGCGAGGCGTTCGTCTCGCCGTCGGTGACGTAGGGGCCGTAGCGGCCTCTGAGGAGCTTGATCTGCTCCTTTGAATCGGGGTGTTCGCCGACCTCCTTGAGGACCTTCGGGGTTCGGCGCCAGCCGCCCTTCTTCTCCTCCTTGAGGAGCTCGCAGGCACGCTCGAAGGAGATCGTGAAGAGGTCGTCCCCTTCCTTGAGGCTTCGAGTCTCGGCTCCGCACTTGATGTACGGACCGTATCGCCCGAGGTCGAGCATGAGGTCGTTGTCCTCGAGGTCCGGGTTCTTGCCGAGACTTCGAGGCAGCGCGAGGAGCTTGAGCGCGATGTCGAGAGTCGCTTCCTCGGGCTGCATCCCGTCGGGAAGAGACTTCATCTTGCGATCATCGTTCGGGCCGAGCTGGACGTAGGGTCCGAAGCGTCCGACCTTGACGCAGATCGGCCGGCCGTCTTCGGGATGAGTTCCGAGTCCGATCTCGTTCGAGCCGGCTTCGAGAAGCTCGATCGCCTTCGGCATGTCGATCTCGTCGGGCGCCATGCCGTCCGGGATGCTCGCCCGGTCCTCCTCGCGTTGGAGGTAGGGGCCGTACTTCCCGACTCGGATGTCGATCTGACGACCTTGGTCGTCTTTGCCGAGACCGAGCGTGCACGACTCGCGGGCGTCGATCTCGCTCTTGAGCAGCTCGACGAGGCCGTCTTCGTCACCCTGGCCGAAGTAGAAGTCCTTGAGGTAGGGGAGGGCCTCCATCTGACCGACCGAGATGCGGTCGAGGTCGTCCTCCATCTTCGCCGTGAACTGGATGTCGACGAGATGCTCGAAGAACTTCTCCATCAGCTGCACGACCGCGAAGGCGGTGAACGTCGGCACGAGCGCGTTGCCGCGCTTGAAGACGTACTCGCGACGCAGGATCGTGTCGATGATCGACGCGTAGGTACTCGGACGTCCGACACCGTTCGCCTCGAGCTCCTTGACGAGCGACGCTTCCGTGAAACGCGCGGGAGGCTGCGTCGTGTGATCCTTCGATTCGAGGTCCTTCGCGGTGAGTCCATCACCGACCTCGAGCTTCGGCAGGACAGTCTCCTGATCGGCGAGTTCGGCGTCGGGGTCATCGGCGCCTTCGACGTACGCACGCAGGAACCCGGGGAACTCGATCGTCTTGCCGCTCGCTTGGAAGATCGCGTTGCCGTCCGACACCTGAACGGTGATGCGGTGACCGCGCGCTTCCTTCATCTGGCAGGCGACCGTGCGCTTCCAGATCAGCTCGTAGAGACGCAGCTCGTCGAACTCGACCTTGCCCTTGAGCTCTTCGGGCCGGTGGAAATCGGTCGACGGTCGGATCGCCTCGTGAGCTTCCTGAGCGTTCTTGACCTTCGTCTTGTACTTCACGGGCGAGTCGGGGACGAAGTCGCCTCCGTAGAGGTCGCCGACCAGCTTCCGGATACGCGAGACGGCCTGATCCGCGAGCGTCACCGAATCGGTACGCATGTAGGTGATGTAACCGTTCTCGTAGAGTCGCTGTGCGGCCTGCATCGTGCGACGCGCCGACATGCCGAGCTTGCGGTTCGCTTCCTGTTGGAGCGTGCTCGTCGTGAACGGGGGAGCGGGGCGGGTCGTGTACGGCTTCGTCTCGACCTTCTCCGCCTTCCAGCTCGAGGTTTTGAGCGACTCCTGGAGACCCTTCGCTTGCTCCTCCGAGAGGAGCGCGACATCGTGGGCGACGCCGACCTTGAGCTCGCCCGTATTCTCGTCGAAGTCCTTGCCGCTCGGCAGGCGCTTGTCACCGAGTCGTGTCAGCGTCGCTTGGAACGTGGGGCCCGCCCCGGGCTGAAACGTACCGACGAGGTCCCAGTAGGTCGCGCGGACGAAGCGGCGGCGGTGGCGCTCGCGTTCGACGATGATGCGAATCGCGACACTCTGGACGCGTCCGGCCGAGAGCTTCGGCTTGATCTTCTTCCAGAGGACCGGCGAGATCTCGTATCCGTAGAGCCGGTCGAGAAGACGTCGCGTCTCCTGCGCCTGGACGAGCCGATCGTCGATGTCACGCGGATTGTCGAGCGCCGACTTGATCGCGTCCTTCGTAATCTCGTGGAAGACGAGGCGACGTCGCGGGACCTTCGGGTTGAGGACCTCACAGAGGTGCCAGCTGATCGACTCTCCTTCGCGGTCTTCATCAGTCGCGAGGAAGATCTCGTCCGCGTTCTTGAGCAGCGACTTGAGCTTCGTCACCTGCTTCTTCTTGTCCGCAGGGACGATGTAGAGCGGCTCGAAGTCGTTCTCGATGTCGATTCCGAGTCGCGCCCACTTTTCCTTCTTGAGCTTCTCGGGAATCTCCTTTGCCGAGGAGGGCAGATCGCGAATGTGTCCGATGCTCGACTCGACGACGTACTGGTCGTCGAGGAACTTCGAGATGGTTTTGGCCTTGGTCGGCGACTCGACAATGACGAGGGACTTACCCACTTCCGTTTCTCCGGTGTACCGCTGACTCACGTACGCTTTCGATTCGGCACGAGCGAGACGTTATACATCGCCTGGATTCCCGGCGACGCCGGTCTCGCCCGGCGGATCGTAAGTATGAATCGGGCCGGAAACCCGTTCAACCTGAGACTCGTCGTGCGCGTCTCGGCTCACGATCCGGCGGAGGGTCTCGCGGCCTCGGCTGCAAGGCCCTCTGAGGGCTACCTTTAGCGTGCGATTCCGCCCGCGTCAACGACCTTACTTATCGACCCTCGACCGCCGCGGGTGCCCAGTAGAGTGGCAAGTACCGATAATAAACCTCGAGCGTCAGCGTCGCGAAGGCCGTCGCGAGGACGCGGCCACCCGCCGATGAGTACGGTCCCGTCGGCGACCAGCTGCCCGCGCGGGGACCGCGCTTGTGCTGTCGTTTGACGAGGTGATCGCGGACTTTCGTGTTCCACGATTCCCAAATCCAGCCTTGGTACTGGTAGAGGGCGAGGTTTCCGTAGTAGAGCAGGTAGAGGTTGTCGAGGAGGTTGTCCTTGCGCATCTTCGTCGCGAGATAGCGAGCCGACTCCTCGACCGAGGCGTCTCCGCGGCGTCCTCCGAGCACCTGGCGCGAGAAGAGACCCTCGGCGACCATCGCTGGGCGGAAGTCTTCCTTGTGGGAGTAGCCGTAGATTCCGCCGCTCTCGCCGCCGGCGACTTCGACGTCGAGCCAGTGGCGGCAGCGGTCGAAGACGACCTCGGGGATCTCGAGACCGGCGCCACGCGCGCTCGAGAGCGCCATGACCTGCCAGCCCGAGATCGAGGTGTCGCCGCGGATCGGAGGCTTCGGCTGGTAGCGCCAGCCTCCCGTGCGCGGGTTCTGAGCTTGGATGATGAGTTTGATCGCACGCTGAAGCGGCGCGCGCAGCTTCTCGTCGCGTGTCATCAGGTAAGCCTCGGAGACCGCCAGCGTCGCGATTCCGTGCGAGTACATCGTGAAGCGCTCGTCCTTGCCCGAGAGGTTGCCGTTCTTCTTCTGCTGGCTCAGGAGCCACTCGATCGCCTTCTTGACGTTCTTCGAGTACTCCGTTCCGCCTTGTGGCGTGTGGTTTTGGCCGAGGAAGGCGAGGATCGTCAGGCCCGTGACGGCCGCGTCGACCTCCTTGTGATAGCCGGGGCTTCGGCAGGCCTTGCAGGAGCCGTCGAAGCCGTCGACGTCCCAATACCCCACGGGGGACTGGTGACGTGCGAGCCAGTCGAGGGCGAGCTTGACGGCCGCCTCGGACTCGTCGTTGCCGCCACCTTGCGCGACGAGCGTGTCGCGGACGGTCTCGGCACGCGTGGCGCGGAGGTCCTTCTCGCCGGAGGTCACCTCGGGCGCTTCCTCGGGCAGACTTCCCGGACGGCGGCGCAGGCGAGCGACGATTCGTGGAGCGGATGGCGATTCGCTGCCTCCACCCTCGAGACCGGTGGCGGATCCGGATTCGGGGCCGTCACGATCGAGGGGCGAGTCCTCGAGCGCCGGCTTCGTCACGAGCGGCTCGACCGGCTGGCTCTTCGCGGCATCCGTCGGATCGGAACTTTTGACGCTCGGGCGGTGAGGCTCGAGCGAGGCGTCGGCGTCGCGCGGCTTCGAGCGCAGCGGATTCGCGTCGTCGGCGCGGGTCAGCAGCTTCTCGGGATCCTCGCCGTTTTCGCTCTCGCGCGGAATGTCGCCGGTCTCCTCCGCCGTTCCCTCGGGGAGGAGTCGGCGGTCAGGGACGCGGAAGGGACGCGAGTGCGGGCTCGATATCGGGCGTTGGAGTCCAGGCGAGGGCGTCGGATCGAGACGTGCCATCGCGGCTTCGCTGACCGCCGCCGCGCGATCGTCGGGAGCCGTCAGCGGGCGTTCCTCGACGGTCGCGACTTTGGACTTGAGCGTCGCCGGGACGATCTGCGCAGCGTGCTCGATCTTCTCGAGACGACGCGGGCCCGCCTGCGCGTCCGTCGAGCCGCTCGCGGCCGTCGTGCGCTCAGAGAAGGCGGCGGCCTCGGGCAGCTTCGAGCGCGAGCTCGCGACCTTGTCGGGTCGGGCGCGTGTCGGAAGCGGCGTGTGGACGAACATCTCTTCGGCGGGTCGGTCGTTCGGATCGGTCTTGAGTCCGACGGGCATCGCTTCCCACTTCGCCTTCGGCAGCGCGAGCTCGGTCGGCTGGGTCGTCGGACGCGTCGACTCCGAGGAGACGTCCAACGACTGCGGTCCGCTCGCCGAGTGCTTCGCTAGGCTCGGTTCCTGCGGCGTCGCGCTCGGGTCGGGCGAGGGGCTCTGCGCCGGCACGGGCAGCTTGGCGACGTTCGCGACCGGCGTCGGCTCCGCGCGGGCGACCGGCGGCAAGATCTTCGACTCGACCGGAGCCTGAACGGAGGTCTTCGCGAGCTGGGCGCTGCTCTCGCGGCTGCCGGGCTCTGAAGGACTGTCGACGGTGAGCTCGACGGCCTTGACGGTCGCGGTCTGCGACGGGTCGACGTCTTGCGGCTCCGACGTCGTACGCAGGTTCTTCGGGGCGATGTCAGGCTCGGGGGTGACGTCGGCGGACTTCGGAACGGGTAGCGCTCGCGACTCCGAGCTGCTCGGCGGTCGTGTTTCGACCGCCCCGCGCGAGACCGCACCCCCATCTGGCCGGTCTTCGCGGGCCGGCTCGAGGGTCGCCTCGTTCGCCGCCGGCGAGCGC
>CAYZGY010000125.1:0-13585 GCA_964478085.1 uncultured Planctomycetia bacterium | reverse complement strand
TGTAGATCTCGGCACCCTCCTCGCGCACGGCCTTCGCGAGCGCGCCTTCGAAGGGCTGGATGAAGTCGATGTACATCTCGCGACTGAGGAACGAGTTCCCCGCGAAAGGACTCGAGATCTTGATCGCCTGCGCACCGCGGCGGACCTGAGCGACGGCGAGCGCGATCGACCACTTCGTCGTCTCGGCGAGCACCTCCTGCGTCTTCTCGGGATTGTCGAGAATCGCCATCAGTCCGTCTTCCATGCCGAGGATGTTGAGGAAGTGATCGAACGGCGCGCGCACCTCGCCGTGCACCGAGTACTCATCACCCGCCTTAGCGAGGACGATGTCGAGCATGCCGAAGACGTGATCCTCGAAGCCGTCGGGATCGGTGACCGGCAACGTCGCCTTACTCGCTTGGAACGCGAGGAAGCTCTCGGGCGCCCAGCCGAGAAGGTCGCCCGGGTCGAGGTCGTCGATCGTCGGGCGCTTGAAGTTGTCCGTCTCGTTGTAGTAGTACGCGTCGTCGTCGCGCGTGCACTCGATGCGCGAGCCGTCGCTGAGATTCAGGAACGGTGTCTCGGCGTCGTAGTCCGAGCTCTCGACGAGGTCCATCAGCCCGTGCACGCGGCCGGGCTTGTGGCAGAGGATGCCGTCGAAGTCGTAGAGCGCGCGCATGCGCAGGAGGCAGTCGGCCCAGACCTCGTTGTCCGTGAAGTACTCGATCGGGTGGACGCCCGTGTTGATCACGGTGTGTCCGTTCGCCATCTGACACATGACCGGAAAACGACTCGGCCGCTCCATCTTCATCGCCTGGTGGACGAGATCGCGTGACCTCATGATTCCGACTCCTCCAAGTAGATCGTTCCGTCCTCGACGAGAAAGCGAAAGCCCGCGTCCTCCGCGGCTGTCTCGAGCGCTTGACGCAGAATGTCCTTCGGATCGGGGCCGTGCTCGATTCTGCGCATCAGCCCTTCGCCCGTCGCGTCACCGACTTGGAGCGTGATGCGAAGGCCCTTTCGTTTGCAAGTCACCTTGCGACCGTCGTCGAGCTCGACGCCCATCGCCTTGACGTACGCGTCGGTGTAGTTGACGCCGATGCCCGAGCCGTCGGCCTCGCTCGGCGGCAGGAGGCTCTCGGCCTCGGTGTTCTCTTTGGCGATCTCGATGCGACTCATGCCTCCCTCCCTGCGCCCGAGGCGCGTGCGTCGAGCAGCTCTCGGAAGAGCCGGATATGGGCCGGCGTGCTACCACAGCAGCCACCGACGACGTTGGCGCCCGCTTCGAGGAGCGCAGGCAGCTCGGAGCTCATCTCCTCGGGGGTCTGCTTGTAGACGACCTTGAGATTCTCGAGGACGGGCGTTCCCGCGTTCGGCTGCGCCATCGTCGGGAGATCGGAGAGTCCGCGGTAACGCGCGACGGCCTTGGCAGCCCAGCCGACGTCGACACCCGAGCCGCAGTTGAGCGCGAGAACGTCGACGCCGGCCGACTTCATGAACTCGACCGCGTCCTCGGGAGCGATGCCCATCATGGTGCGCAGGTCCTCGCCGTCGTGCGTGACGTCGAACGCCATCGAGCCGATCACGCACGGCGCTCCCGCGGCCTTGGCGCACTCGATGCCGATCGCGAGCTCCTCGATCGCGGTCTGCGTCTCGATGATCACCGCGTCGACACCACCGGCGACGAGCGCTTCGGCCTGCTCGAGAAACGACTCGCGCACGCGCGACTCCGGCACCTCGCCGTAGGGTTCCATCAAGCCGCCGAAGGGTCCGATGTCGCCGATGACGAAGCCCGGGCGATCACCGAAGGCCTCTCGCGCGATGCGTGCGCCCGCTTCGTTGATCGCGCGCGCGTCATCACCATGGTCGTGACGCTCGAGCATGATGCGTGAGGCGCCGAAGGTATTCGTGAGGAGGCAGTCCGAACCCGCCTCTGAGTACTCGCGCTGGATCTTGATGACTCGTTCGGGGCACTCGACGTTCCACATCTCTCCGCAGCCGCCCGGCTCGAGGCCCGCGTACTGGAGCTGCGTTCCCATCGCACCGTCGCCGAGCAAGACTCGCGTACGGAGCGCGTCGAGGAAGGACTCAGCCATCGACGTTTTCCTTTCCAGAGTTCTGTACCGCTCGAGACTCGAGCGCAAAATGTAGAGACTGAAGAACGATGCGCCACTTGTGCTCGCGAGCGCCCGGCGTGCAAAGACAGCCCGAGAAGATCGATCCACCTTCTTCGAACGCCGAGGCGAGCGTGTGACCGATCCACGGGCAGGAGGCGTCGACCTCCGCGAGGAACCAATCGGGTGCCGATCGATACGCGCACATGCCGAGGTGTCCTCGATCGTTTTTCGCGGGCTTGCAGCTCGCCGCGCGTACGACGAAGGGCGCGTCTGCCGACGAACGCTCGAGCTCGATCTCGAAGTCGAGCGCGAACTCGAGGCCCATGTTCGTGCAGGTCGTGCCGGCGAAACGGAAGTGGGCGCGAAGTTCTCGGTCGCCGCTGGTTTCCTCGATACTCAGACGTTGGCTGCTCCATTTCGCGAGCGCCTTTTCGGGAAACGTGTAGGCAATCTCGCGCGCTGCTGAAAGCTCGCTGGCGAGCGACGACCAAAACGTCTCCGCATCGTCCGCGGACTCCCGCGCTTCGGCGAAGAGGACAAAGGTCGATTTTGACGGCCGCAAGCCACCCGACTCGAGAACTTCGAGCTCGCGAAGCCTCTCGGCCGCCTCCTCGTCCGATCGCAAGAGCGCGTCGAGCGCATGCTGCCCCGAAAGCGGCCAGCCCTCATAGCCGGGGCTGTAGCCGGCGAGCAAACCTCGTCCATTCTCCTGCGAGCCGCGACGAAGCTCTTCGAAGACTTCACGACGACGATGCTCGACCACGACACTACCCCACGCGTTCAGGAACATCGCGTCGTCGGGACGACGCTCCGCCCAGGCGCGCGAGATCTCTGCGTCGACCTCCGCCCCGGCGCTCACGGCGACAACAAAGACGCGCTCGACCGATCGACGCTCGAATCCTCGCGCGAGAAGCTCACTTGCGACGTCAACCTCGTGTCCGCCTGCCGATCTAAGCGTCACCGAGCTCCCGTCGGTCGACACGACCGTAGCCTCGACGCGCGCGCTCGTGAGCTTCCCGTATGTCTCGAACCAAGCCTGCGCCGATCGCATGCGCTCGAGGACGATCTCGTCGACATCCGTTCCCGGCGGCTGTCCGAGGTGACGAAGGAACTCGACGTCGCTCATCGCGGCACCTCCTTCGTCGTTGTCACAGGACGGAACTGGCAGCCTTCGACGAAACAGTCGAAGAAGCGCGACTCGGCCTCGAGCTCGACATGCTCGATGTTCGCGAGCGTCCGCTCCAGGTCTTCGCGCGCGCTGCGCGAGAGGAGGGCGACCGTCGCACCCTCGATCGAAGCGTTGCCGATCTGCGCGAGGCGATCGTCGGGGAGATCCGGAATCAGACCGATGCGCCGCGCCGCGTCGAGATCGAGATGCTCGGCGAATCCGCCGGCGAAGTAGAAGCGGGCGAGGTCGGCGAAATCGATGCCGTGACGCTCGAAGACGAGGTAGAGCCCCGCGACGTTCGCGCCCTTCGCTTGCGCGAGCTCGCTGATGTCGGCTTCGGTAAGGTAGACGTTCTTCGACTCATCGACGACGAAGCGATCGGAGTCGTCGACAAAGCGCCCGAGCTCGTTCATGCGATCCGTGCGGCGCAGTTCGCCGAGGAGCTCGATGAGACCCGAGCCGCAGATCCCCGCGGGAGCTCCGCCGCCGATGACGCCCGTCTCTTTCACGCCGTCCGCATCGAGCGCGACCGACTCGATCGCGCCTTCGAGCCCCGGCATGCCGCACGCGATGCTGCCGCCCTCGAACGCGGGCCCCGCAGGACACGAGGCCGTCAGCGCTTGCGTCGCGTTGCCGACGACGAGCTCGGTGTTCGTTCCGACGTCCATCAGCGCGACGGTACCCGCCTCCTCGGGAAAGCCGATCGCGAGGAGGCAAGCTGCCGTGTCCGCACCGACGTGACCGCGCACGAGCGGCAAGGCCCAGACGCGCGCATCGGGAAAGGCGGGAAGCCGGAGCTTCTTCGCCGTCGTCGAGAGGCTCGTCGAGGCTCGTTCTCCCGCTTCGACTTCCTTCTCGGTGATCGATTGATACGGCATCTGGCCGATCGAGTAGACGTCGAGCCCGAAGAGGAGGTCGCGCATCGTCGCGTTTCCCGCGACGACGATCTCGTAAATCGTCTCGGCTTCGCATTCGAAGTCCTCGATCGCGTGCGAGAGGTACCCGAGGAGCGTGCGCTGAAGCAGCTTGCCCTTGTGATCGGTGTCGTAGCGAATCCGTGCCATGACGTCGCTACCGCCGAAACGCTGCGGATTCTCGAAGGAGCGCAAGGCGAGGACGGAGCCGCTCTCGAGGTCGACGAGGCGCACGACGACCGTCGTCGTTCCGACATCGACCGCGAGCCCGTGGAGCGGACCCGGGCGACGACAGAGCTCTACTCCGTCGAGGAGGACGCGCTCGCCGTCGCGCGTCACCGCCGGATCGAATCGGCGCTCGACAGACGCCGATGCGACGCCACCTTCGGAGATGCGAATCGACCCGCGACGAAGCGTGTGCCCACGCACGCAGCCATCGTCCGCTGTGAGAGTCGCTCGACACGAGAGACGAAAGTCGCCCTCGAGGTGCTCCTCTTCCGCAGAACGTGGCGAGAGGAGCTCCGCGCCCTCGTCGATCTCGACGAGACACTCGCGACACTTGCCGTTCTTGTGACACGAGGTCGGCACGCGGATCTCCATCGCCTCGGCGCACTCGAAGAGGGTCGCTCCGCGAGTCGCGTCGAGATTCTTCGAGTCGATGGATACGCGTACGGACATGTGCCCGTCCTCAGTGCCGACGTTCAGGCTCGGCCGCCGGCCGGTACGAGCGACTTGAAGAGCTCGACCGCACTCGACGCGTCGACCGCGTAGCCGTCCGCACCGATCTCGTCGGCGAACATCTCCGAGACGGGTGCGCCACCGACGCAGAGCTTGACGTGATCGAGCTTCTCTTCGCGAAAGCGATCGATGACGACCTTCATGTACGGCATCGTCGTCGTCAGAAGCGCGCTCATGCCGACGACCTGCGCCCTGTGCTCGATCGCGGCTTGGACGAAGTCGTCGGCGGACTGATTGACGCCGAGGTCGACCATCGTGAAGCCGGCACCCTCGCCCATCATGCAGACGAGGTTCTTGCCGATGTCATGGATGTCGCCTTTGACCGTTCCCATGACGACCGTGCCGCCGGCTTCCGCGTCGGCGTCGTCTGCAAGGAGCGGCTCGAGCACTGCCATTCCGGCCTTCATCGCTCGGGCGGCGATGAGGACTTGAGGGACGAAGAGCCGGTTGTACTTGAAGTCCTCGCCGACGACACTCATTCCCGCGACGAGTCCTTTCTGGAGCACGTCTTGGACGACACAGCCCTCCTCGAGGGCAGCCTCGGTCATCGACTTGACCTCGGGGGCCTTCCCCTCGTAGAGCTTCTGGTTCATCAGAGCGTAGTCGGGCATCGGTCGGGATCCAAGAGTGAGCCCGACAGTATAACGTCAGAGGGCGACCGATCTGTGCGCCCTCTGCGTGAAACTGATACTATTTTGACCGCCCGACGTCCCGTTCGCCTGATTATCGGGGCATCCACAAAGAACGCGGATCAGAAGCTGTGCATCACGAGCTTCGCAGCGCCGCGGTGTACTCGCGCGTGATGGCGAGCACCTCGTCGAGGTAGTAGTCGCGGAGGATGCCTTCCTTCTTGGCCTCGTCCTGCTTCGGCTCTTCGCCCTTCTTCGCGGACGGATCGTCCTTCTTCGCGACCTTGGGATCGTCGCCCTTCTCAGGGGTATCCTTATTGTCGCCGTCCTTCTTCTTCGAAGAGTCGTCCTTCTTCTTCTCGCCGCCGGCCTTGTGGCCGCTCGCGATCGCGTCCTGCTGAGCCTTCTTCCGCTTGTAGTCCTCGAAGAACTTCGACTTCTTCAGCGGCGTCTGCTTGCGGTCCTTGACCTTGAGGTATCGCTCGATGTCCTTCCGCACCTCGGCGAACTTCTCGCTCTTCGAGACGCGCTCCTTCGACTTCGCGAGGAGCTCTCCGACGAGCGCCGTGGGGACGTGCGGGTACTTCGTGAACTTCGCCGGCTTGACGCGATCGAACTCGAGCGCGAAGTCGAGATCGCTCTCGCCGATATCGAGGTGGCTGCGCAGCGAGGGCAGCTCGATGTGCGGCTCGACACCCTTGTTCTGCGTGCTCGCACCCGACGGACGGTAGAACTTCGAGATCGTGATCTTGATCGCGCCGAGCTTGTCCTGATCGCGCTGCACGCGGCGGCGGTCGAGACCGATCAGCTCCTGCACGCTACCTTTTCCGTGCGTCGTCTGATCACCGACGAGAAGCCCGCGGTCGTAGTCTTTGATCGCGCCCGCGAAGATCTCGCTCGCGCTGGCGCTCAGCTTGCTCGTCATGACGACGAGGGGGCCGTCCCAAATCATGCCGGACTTCTCGTCGTGCTGGACGTCGGTCTCTCCGCGCGGCCGCTTGATCTGAACGACTGGCCCCTTGTCGATGAAGAGCCCCGTCATGTCGATCGCTTCGCGGAGCGAGCCACCGCCGTTGAAGCGCAAGTCGACGACGACCGCGTCGATGTTCTCCTTCTTGAAGCCCTCGAGGATGCGCTGGACGTCTCGCGTCGTGCTCTTGGACTTTCCGCTCTTGCGGTTCTTGGCATTGAGATCCATGTAGAAGCTCGGAAGGTCGATGATGCCGACCTTGATCTTGCCACCCGACGAATCATCGCCAACCTCGAAGATCTCGCCGCGCGCCTCGCGGTCTTTGAGGACAACCTTCGCCCGCACGAGCTCGAGCACCTTTGTCTCACCCGTATCCTCGCTCTTGATCTTGAGTCGCACGCGAGTGCCACGCTTGCCGCGGATGTGCTTGACGACATCGGAGAGTCGCATGTTGAAGAAGTCGACCCACTCGGTCTTGTCCGACTTCGCGCCACCCTCTGCCGCAGCGAGAATCTTGTCGGTCGCCTTGAGGGTCCCGTCGCGCGCGGCGGCGCCGCCGGGGATGACCTCGGAGACCACGACGTAACCGTCGGTCGTCGTCAGCGCGGCGCCGATGCCCTCGAGCTGGAGACGCATGCTGATCTCGAAGTTCTCGAGGGTGTCCGGCGAGAGGTACGTCGTGTGCGGATCGTACGTCGTCGTCGCGGAGGTCAGGAAAGTCTGGAGAAGCTCCCAGTTGTTCGCCTGACGCATGCGCTCGAAGAAGTCCTTGTAGATCTTCCCGACACGCTCGCGCGCTTCCTTCAGCTCCTCGTCACCAGCGAGACGCTCGAGGATCAGGAGCTTGACGCGCTTCCTCCAGAGCTCTCGCTTCGCCTTCTCGTCTTTCGGGAAGGCCGCTTCGGTGCGGTCGGCCTCGGCGAACTCATCGACGTCGAAGTCGATCTCATCACCCACGAGCTCGTTGATCATCTTTTCGGCATCGCCGACACGCTCGAGGTATCGCTCGTACACGGCGAACGCGAAGGAGAGGTCTCCTTCGTTGAGCTTGTCGTCGAGGTCCTCGCGATGCTTCCCGAACTCGTCGATGTCCGACTGGAGGAAGTACATGCGCAGGGGATCGAGCGTGCCGAAGTACGAATCGAAGATGTAGCCCGAAATCTCGTCGTCGAGCTGCTTCCCACGGATGTGGACGTGGTTGAGGAAGAGCGCGACGCGTTGCGCGACCGCTTTGTCTCGGTCGGACGGCTCCTTGATCTGAGCGACGGCTGGTGCCGCCACGACAAGAAGAACGCCAAGGATGGTGACGAGTCCGATCGACGAGGTAAGTCGGCGAGTAACTTGCTTCATATGTCCCTCTCTACGCCGATTACCTCGGCGAAGGAATCGCTTGTGAGAGTGTTCGACGAACCTTCCTCGCTTTGGATTCACGATCCTGGGGTTCGCCTACGATCAGCATAACTCGAAAACAGTCCGGGACACAGAATCGAAGTGTGCATCCCCGAAATGAGGGATTACGGGGACTTCGAGGGCTCTCTTCCCGGAACACCTTCGGAGCGCAAGATCTCCTCGAGGAGCGAGAAAAACCGCTCACGTACGTGACGCTCGAGCCAGGGGTAATGTCCGCAGCGATCGAGCTCGTGATAATCCAGAGCCGGGATCGACCTCTCCCGAGAGCACGTAGGAGACGATCTCGAAGCCCTGGTGCGGGTGCATGCCGATCCCTCTCCGCTAAAACCGATCGGCTTGTTCTCGGTGATGCGACCGCCGTCGAAGGCCCCGCGCCCCTGCGCGCTCGTCGGGTAGACGTGAATCTTCGCTGCGTCTTTCGTCTTCATGGCCTTTGTCCTTTCGTCACTCGGTGCGCTGGAGTCCGTCACGAATCTTCTCGAGGGTGCGAAGCAGGGCTCGCATCTCTCGATCGGAGAGCACAGCGAACGACGTCTCGCTGTGGGACGCGACCGGCTTGTCGAGTGAGTTGACGAGCTTGCGACCTTTCGCGGTCAGGAGGCAGTACACACGCCGACGATCTTCCGTGGAGCGTTCGCGACGCAACCAGCCGTCCGACTCGAGCTGATCGACGAGTCGCGTGATGCCCGGCGCTTGCTCGACGAGACGCTCGGCGATCGCCAGCGTCGGAAGCCCGCTGCGACCAGCACCTCGGAGAATGCGCAGTACGTTGTACTGAGCGAGTGTGATCCCGCGCTCGGCGACGACCGCCGCCACTCCTCGCTTGACGAGATCCGTCGTGCGGAAGAGCGCGACGGTTGCCTCCTCGGACATCGATCCGAAGGGCTTCGTCTGATGCAGGTCGCGAAGAAGGGCGTCGGAGTTCGTTCTCGGTGCCATACCGATTACTTTATACGTCAACCATTCACTCGACAAGTATTGGTCGCCCTTCCCGACAAAAGCTTTCGTGGGAATCGTAAGTGGCGGCTAGAATGCACGTTCAGAAGATCGCGCGACAGCCCCCCACCCGGCACTTACCGTCTCCCCCGAGGAACCATGAAACAGCTTTCGTTCTTCCTGTGCGCCTTTGCCTTCACCGCAAGCTCTCTTCGCGGTGCTGATCTCCCTAACGTCGTCATCGTCTTCACCGACGACCAAGGCTACGCCGACCTCGGCGTCTTCGGCGCGAAGGACTTCGAGACGCCGAACATCGATCGCATGGCGCGAGAAGGCGCCCGCTTCACGAACTTCCACGTCGCGCAGCCCGTGTGCTCGGCGTCGCGAGCGGCGCTGCTGACGGGTTGCTACCCGAATCGCATCGGCATCCACGGCGCGCTCGGCCCGCACACACGCCATGGCTTGAACGAGAAGGAGACGACGATCGCCGATCTCGTCAGGCAGAAGAGCTACGCGACGGCGATCTACGGCAAGTGGCACCTGGGGCATCACCCCGAGTTCCTGCCGACACGTCACGGCTTCGATGAGTACTTCGGATTGCCGTACTCGAACGACATGTGGCGTTGGCACCCGAGCAAGCGCCGCCGAGATCCTCCGCTTCCGCTCATCGAAGGCGAAAAAGCGATCGAGTTCGACCCCGATCAACGCCTGCTGACGACCCAAATCACCGAACGCGCCGTCCGCTTCATCGAGAAGAGCAAGGACCACCCCTTCTTCCTCTACGTTCCGCACCCCATGCCGCACGTGCCGCTCTTCGCCTCCGACAAGTTCCGCGGCAAGAGCAAGAATGGGATCTACGGCGACGTGATCATGGAGATCGACTGGTCGGTCGGTCAGATCCTCGATGCGCTCGAGCGCACGGACGTTGCAAAGAAGACACTCGTGATCTTTATCTCGGACAACGGACCGTGGCTCTCCTACGGCGATCACGGTGGATCGGCTCTGCCACTTCGCGAGGGAAAAGGCACGACGTGGGAAGGTGGCGTGCGCGTCCCGTGCGTGATGCGCTGGCCCGGGAAGATCCCGGCGGGAACAGTCTGCGACGAGCCCGCGATGACGATCGACATCCTCCCGACTGTCGCGAAGCTCACCGGAACGAAGCTGCCCGCCCACGGCGTCGACGGCAAGGACATCTGGCCGCTCATGTCGGGGCAGCCTGGCGCGAAGAGTCCCCACGATGCCTACTACTTCTACTACCGACGGAACGAGCTCCAAGCGATCTTGAGCGGGCGCTGGAAGCTCCACCTTCCCCACGGCTACCGCACGATGGACGGTCGTCCCGGCGGCACGAACGGGCGGCCGAATCCCTACACGAACAAACGGACGGGCCTCGAGCTTTACGATCTCGTGAGCGACGTGCACGAAAAGAAAGACCTCGCGAAGGAGAAGCCCGACGTCGTCGAGCGACTCCTCGGCTACGCCGAACGCGCACGCGAGGACCTCGGCGACTCGCTGACGAAAAAGGCCGGAAAGAATCTGCGGCCGGCAGGACGACTCCCATAATGCGTCCATGAAACCAGAGATTTACGTCAGCACGGACGTCGAGCCCGACGGCCCCATCCCGGGCCCCCATTCGATGCTGAGCTTCGGTTCGGCCGCGTTCCTCGAAGACAAGACCCTCGTCTCGACCTTCGAAGCCAACCTCGAGACACTCCCGGACGCGAGCGGGCACCCCGACACGATGAAGTGGTGGGAGTCGCAGCCCGAAGCCTGGGAGGCTTGCCGCAAGGACCTCCGCTCGCCCGAAGACGCGATGCGTGACTACGTCACCTGGCTCGACGCGCTCCCGGGCAAGCCCGTCTTCGTCGCGTACCCGCTCGGCTTCGACTTCCTCTTCGTCTACTGGTACGTGATGAAGTTCGTCAGCCGCTGCCCCTTCTCGCACTCGGGCCTCGACATCAAGACCTTCGCGATGTCGCTCCTCAAAAAGCCCTACCGACAGTCGACGAAGCGCAACATGCCGAAGCGCTGGTTCGAAGAGTCACCACACACTCACGTCGCGCTCGACGACGCGATCGAGCAAGGGCAGCTCTTCTGCAACATGCTCGCGGAGTGGCGCGAGTAGCTACGGTCTCTCGCCGTCCGTGTCGTACAGACCGCCGTACTCGTCCGAGTCCGAACCCTCACCGCTCGCCGTCGCCGTTTGGGCCGATTGCACGAGGCCGATTGCACGAGGCCGATTGCACGAGGCCGATTGCACGAGGCCGATTACCGCGATGGAAGCGAACGCGGTCGGAACGGAGACGACCTCGACAAAGAACGAGAGCGTGTTCGCTTGGAGCAGCACTTCGTAATCGACGACGCCGGTTGCCAGATCGATGGCCTTGAACGAGAAGCGCACGCTCACCCAAGCGATGACCGTCGTGAGAACCCAGAGCGACCACCAGAGTGGAAACGTGCTCGGGACTCTCTCCCGCCGCCAATTCTCCGGCCTCTTGCTCGCTCGATAGATCTCACGCAGGACACTGTACGGCAGGAGAAGATTCGCGATGGGAACGAAGTGCCAACCGACCGCCCAGCCCGGCGAAAAGGACATCTCGCGAGCGCCGAGCGCGCGCGTTGCGGTTGGTTCGATAGGTCCAGACGCAGGTAACCACAGCAACGATGAGCACCCACGCGGTCTGCGCCATCGACACCAGCCCCGTGCGAGCATCGACCTCTGGATGAGCCTCGACGATCTCGCGCTCGAGGAAGTACATCCCACCGACCACGTCCTGAAGAAAGACCCGCTCCTGTGTCACCACCCAAACGCCACCGAGATTGAAGAGCGTGCTGATGACGAGAAATGCTCGCAGTACCTTCGAAAGCCCCGAAAGGTCTCGGTACGAGCGCTCGAAAAGTTCGTGCGTTTCGCTATTCACCGCTCTCTCAGACTCGCCGCCCGTAATAAAACTGCCCGACCTCTCGCTCACCGAACTCGGCGACGCGGGGAAGGTGCCCCCAGTGCTCGAAACCGAACTTCTCGAGGAGTCGCATGCTTGCCGCGTTGTCGTCGAGGAGGATCGCGAATAGAGTCCGGATTTCGAGCCCGGCAGCCGACGCGAGACAGTGCTCGACGAGCGCGGCTCCGACACCCCGACGCTGCCAGTCGCGATGGACGTAGTTGGTGATTTCGGCAGTGTGCCGAAGCGCAGCGCGTCCGGGTCGATGATCGCTCAAGCTCGCCCATCCGACGACGACACTTTCGTCGACGCAGACGAAGAGCGGTCGACGACCAGCCGGATGCGCCTCGAACCACGCGCGTCGCGACTCGACGGTCACGGGCTCGAGATCGGCGCACTGCTCCTTCTCGACAGCGTGGTTGTAGATCTCGACGATCGCAGGCAGGTCACCCGCGTCCGCCAGTCGAATCTCTCTCTCCCTCAAGGCTCCACTCGCACGCAAACTCCGAAGATCGATCGCGCCGTGATCCAACCGTTGATTCCACCACGGCTGTTGCCGATCTGAAACGAGTTCCCGCGCTTCGCCTTGACGAGGTGGAGATACTGCATGCCGCGCGGCCGAATTCAAACGGTCTCGCCGTTCTGAAGCTTCTCGATGTTGTGAGTGGCCCAGTCCATTCTGCCCTTCTTCCGTGTCTTGCCGCCCTGATTCGGGAGCATAACACCGATTCGCGAGCTCGCCCGTCGTGACGAAATCGTCGCGCTCCCGAAAATCGCACGAAGGATCTCAACGTGGTTGATTGCGGCGGTTTCTTGACGCGGGGTATCATCGAATGACCGTTCTTTCGCTCTTCGATCTCGGGCCCCTTCCATGCGCTTCTTCACGCTTCTGTGCCTGGCCACTCTCGTCACGAGCTTTCCCCGCGACAGCCTCGCGTTCGATGCGAAATCGACCTTCGAGTCCGAGATCGCGCCGCTCCTCGCACGACGCTGCCTCGAATGCCACAACCCGCGCGAGACGAAAGGCGAGCTCGATCTGAGCTCCCACTCCTCGCTCCTGCGCGGTGGTGACGAAGGGCCCGCGATCGTTCCGGGGAAACCGGGCGCCAGCCTCCTTCTCGAACGCGTTCGCGCTGGCGAGATGCCGCCGAAGAAGAAAGGTGTGCCGCAGCCGCTTCCCGCAGACGAAGTCGCGACGCTCGAGAAGTGGATCGCCGCGGGCGCACCGTGGCCGAAGGGTCGCGAGCTGAGCGCGTTCGAAGCGACGACGTCGACGCGCGCGGGACTCGACTGGTGGTCGCTTCAGCCGATCACGAGTCCGGAGGCGCCGACAGCGTCGCTTTCGCAGCCTTCCCGTGCTCGCGCGCGCAACCCGATCGACGCCTTCGTCCTTGCGGAGCTCGAGCGCGAGATGATGACCATGGCGCCCGAAGCCGATGCTCGCACGCTCGTCCGCCGACTCTACTTCGACGTCGTCGGTCTTCCGCCGCCGCCCGAGGAGATCGATCGCTTCGCGGCCGATCCGAGCGACGAGGCCTGGTCCGCTCTCGTCGATCAACTCCTCGCATCACCTCACTACGGCGAACGATGGGCGCGCTACTGGCTCGACGTCGTGCGCTTCGCCGAAACGAACGGTTACGAACGCGATGCGACGAAACCCGCTGCCTGGAAGTATCGCGACTGGGTCATCGATGCGCTCAACCGCGACAAGCCCTTCGATCGCTTCGTCCTCGAGCAGCTCGCCGGTGACGAGCTCGACAACCGCAGTGAGGAGACGGTCAC
>CAYZGY010000124.1:0-13588 GCA_964478085.1 uncultured Planctomycetia bacterium | reverse complement strand
GTGGGCTCGAGGTCGATCAAGAGTTCGACTCGACCGACGCCTCCAAGCGCGTGATGCCCGACGTACCCGAGCACCGGATCTACGGCGACCCGGAGCTCGCGGGGCGCGTCAACCTCACGGGCGCGACGAGGAGCGAGGAGATCGCTTCGGACGTCGCGAGCACACCGCCGCCCGTGTCGCCGCCGGGCGCGGAAACGCCGGTCGCGGCGCTCAGCAACAGTATCGTCAAGCGACTCGAGAAGATGCTCGGGTTCGCTCCGGCGCTCGACCTCGTGCCGCCGGGGGAAGAGTTGCCACAAGGCTTCGGCCTCTCCGAAGAGCGCTATACGATCGAGGGAGAGCTCGGAGCCGGGGGGATGGGTCGGGTACTTCTGATCTACGATCAGGACATTCGACGACATGTCGCGATGAAGGTGCTGCGCGACGACGTTACGGAGCCCAAGTCCGTGACGCGGTTTCTCGAGGAGGCTCAAGCGACGGGTCAGCTCGAGCATCCGAATATCGCGCCGGTGTACGACATCGGAATCGACAAGCAGGGGCGGGTGTTCTTCACGATGAAGCTCGTACGGGGGAGAGATCTCGGCGAGATCATTCGCGATCTCGCCATCGGACGCCCGGAGGTACGACAACACTTCACGCTCACGCGTCTTGTCCAGATTCTCCAACAGGCGAGCATGGGTGTTCACTACGGACACGTGCGTGGTGTGGTCCATCGTGACCTAAAGCCCGATAACGTCATGGTCGGTGACTTCGGCGAAGTGCTCGTCATGGACTGGGGGCTCGCGAAGATCTCCGGTCGACACGAGGACGATTCGATCGAGCATCCCGACGACACGGTCGACAGCTTCCGTGCCCAGAGCGGCTTCGTCACACTTGACGGGACGATTCAGGGAACACTCGCGTACATGTCGCCCGAGCAGGCGCGTGGCTGGCAGGACGAGATCGACGAGCGCACGGACGTGTTCGGGCTCGGCACGATCCTCTATCAGCTGCTGACGTTTCACCCGCCGTACGATGGGAAGGACGTCCGCGAGATCCTCGGGAAGGCCGGCGTCGGCGAGATCACTCCGCCATCCAAGCGAGCACCGCGAAATCGTATTCCATCGAGCCTCGAAGCGATCTGCCTCAAGGCGCTCTCGTCCGCGAAGGAAGATCGATACCAGACCGCGAACGCGTTTCACGAGGCTCTTCAGGTCTACCTCGACGGTTCGGCCGAATCGCAGCGTCGGCGTCAAGAGGCTTCTCTACTCGCGCGACAGGGTCGCGAGCGTATCTCCGAGTGCCGCCGGCTCCAGGAGCTCGAGAAGGATCTGCTTCAGCGCGCGGAGGACTCCAAGGCCGGTGTCGAGCCACACGATCCGGCGGACAAGAAGGCCGCGAGCTGGGAGCTCGAGGATGAATCCGTTCGTGTTCACCAGGATCGCATCAACGTCTTCAACGAGGCGACCTCGAGCCTTCACTCGGCGATCGACGTCGACGAGAACTGTGGCGAAGCGCGCCAGAGCCTCGCGACGCTCTACTGGGATCGATTCGTCGAGGCTGAAGGTGCCGGCAACGAGGACGACATGACGCTCTACCGTGGACTGGTCGAGCGTTACCACGACGGGCACTACGAGGCGCAACTCGAAGGCAAGGGCAGCCTTCAGATTCACAGCGAGCCGCCCGGAGCACAGGTCGTGATGTACCGCGTCGAGGAGCGCGGACGCACGCTCGTCGAGGTCGACGGAGAGATTTGTGGCATCACTCCTCTCGATCTCGAGTTGCCGCTGGGCGATCACCTCGTCGTCTTGCGACAGGAAGGCTTCCGCGACACGCGTTGTCCCGTCTCGATCGAGCGCTGTGGCAAGCAGGTGTTGCGAACGAAGATGTTTCGCGACTCCGAGATCGGAGAAGGCTTCCTGCACGTGCCTGCGGGAGAGGTCGTCGTCGGCGGGAACTCGTCCGTGCCCGGCTCGTTGCCGGTCGGGAAGCGCTACGTCGACGATTTCTTCATCTCGGAGTTTCCCGTCACGTTCCGCGAGTACTGTGCCTTTCTCGACGACCTTTACCTCAAGGTCGACCCCGAGCTCAAAGATCTCGTCCCGCGTACCGAGAAGGAAGCTGAGTGCGTCATTCTCGGGCAGGACGATCACTTCCGCCCCGACTCGGACAAGCTCGTCGACTCTCCGACCCGCGATCGTTACGACGAAGGATTCGCGTGGGATCTTCCCGTGCTCGCGGTCACTTGGAACGCCGCGCGTCGTTACTGCGAGTGGCTTTCCCAGAGACTCGGACGACGAATTCGCCTGCCGCGTGACGTCGAGTGGGAGAAGGCCGCCCGCGGTGTCTCTCGAAGTGCGCACCCGTGGGGTAACTTCTTCGATTGGTCCTTCGCCAAGGGCGGGCTCAGTCGACCCGAGCCGCCTCAGCCCGAGCCCGTCGGTGCGTTCGCGACCGACCGTTCGGTCTACCTCGTCCGCGACCTCGCCGGCTGCATCCGCGAGTGGTGCGAGGATTGGTACATCGAGGGAGTCGGTCGACTGATCCGCGGGGGCTACTGGGGCAACATGAGCCCGCGATCATTCCAGTCGGCCGTTCGCGGAGGAGCGAACGAGTCGATGCGTAGCGCCGCCGTCGGATTCCGCGTCGTCGCAGAGCCCCACGGTACGGTTTGCTGAAGCCGGCTAATCGCCCTCTCCTTCGACGACGTCGACGACGCGATCGACTGCGCTGACCGCGAAGCTCTCCTCTTTGCCGCCGAGCCAACGAACGCTGAGCGACTCGACCGCGGTCGATGATCCGAGACCGAAGCGAGCGACGGTTTCGGAGTGCGACGCGTAGGTCGATCCGGCGCGCAGCCGTCGTCGCATCGTTTTGCCACCGGTCTTGATCGTCACGATCGCGCCGAGTGCATCGCGATTCGATTTCGTCCCTCGGCAACGGACGCCGAGCCAGTGATTCTTCGGCGAACCTTCGTTTTCGAGGAGGGTCGGCCGGTCATCGATGTTGCTGACGACGAGATCGATGTCTCCGTCGCCGTCGAGATCGCCCGCCGCCGCGCCGCGCGAAGACTTGACGACCTCGAGACCGGCACCGGCCGCGCTTGAGACGTCGCGAAACTTCGCGTCACTCGTCTGGACGAAGAGCTTGTTCGGCTGCAGGTAACCCGGCGACGAGCGGATGTCGTCGGCTTGCGGAACGACGTGTCCCTGCGCGACGAAGAGGTCTTGATCTCCGTCGAGCTCGGCGTCGAAGAACATCGTTCCCCAGCCGAGGTACTTGAAGCACGGAGCGGCGAGCCCGAGGGGCGTCGTCATTTCCGAGAAGAACCCGGCGCCTTCGTTGCGGTAGAAGGTGTTGTTGTCGTCTTCGTAATTGACGACGAAAATGTCCTCGAGATCGCGTGAGCCGAGATACGCCGCGTCGACGCCCATTCCGGCTTGCGCGACCGCTTCGTCGTTGAGCGCGACACCAGCGCGGAGCCCGATCTCCTCGAACGTGCCGTCGTGGCGATTGCGGAAGAGGAGGTTCGGCTTGCTGTCATTCGCGACGTAGACGTCGAGCCATCCGTCGTTGTCCGCGTCGATCACGCAGACACCGAGACCGTAGGTCGCGTCCTTGAGCTTCACACGACGGATGCCGGATCTCTCACTGACATCCTCGAAGGTGCCGTTTCCACGATTGCGGTAGAGCGTGCACGGCGCGGGCGGCAGCCCTACGGGGCCGCAGAGAATCTGCTGTCCCTTGTACGTGCAGGTCGGATCCGCTTCGCGACGCTTGACCGCCTTCGGGTCGAACTCGAGGTAGTTGACGATGAAGAGATCGAGGTGGCCGTCGCGATCGTAGTCGACGAACGCGCAGCTTGCGCCCCAGTGCGGGTCGGTCGTGCCGGCTGCCTCGGTGACGTCTTCGAAGGTGCCGTCGCCGCGGTTTTTCCAAAGCGTGTCGCGACCCCAGTTCGCGACGAAGAGATCGAGATCGCCATCGTTGTCGTAGTCGCCGACCGTGACGCCGCAGCCCCAGGCCGACTCGGTCAGACCGGCCTGCTTCGTGACGTTTCGAAACTTCAGCCCACCGAGGTTTTCGAAGAGCGCGTCGGAAGGAGGGGGCGTCCCCGGGCCGGAGCCCCAGGGTTTCGGGAGACGCGTGCCGGCGACGAAGAAGATGTCGAGGTCGCCGTCGAGGTCGAAGTCGAGTAGCGCGACACCGGAGCCGTTCACCTCGAGGACCCAGTCCTTGTCCTCGTCGCCGCAGACCGCGACGAAGTCGATTCCGGAGGCGGACGTTCGATCGACGAATCGAGCTCCGTCGTAAGATTCGGTAGACGATTCTGTGGTTTCACCAGCGCCCGATTTCGAGGCATCGTTCTCTCCGCAGCCGGAGAGGATGAGCGACAGAGGGATCATCGTGACGGCGAGTGGGCGGCGCGCATTCATGATCAGTTCTCCGCGATCTTTGCGCGCAGCTCACGGACGAGCTCTTCACGGCTCGGTGCGCGGAACGTGTTGTCGATTTTCGCGAGCTGACGATCGACGCGGTGGCGCAGGAACGTGTCGGCCGGTCCATCGAGCGCGGAGAGCAGGGCGCGGAGCACTTCGGGGGACTCGGGCGCGGACGCGCGAGCGGCGTAGAGCTCGTGGAGCGCGTTCGCTCGATCGCCGAGGCGGGCGAGGTCCGTGCCGATCTCGACGCGTGCGCGTGCGGATTCGATTCCCGAGGTCTTCGCCGCGCGGTGTCGGGCGTTGCGGTGTCTCTCGTGGCGGGCCTTCGCTTCGGCGCCGAGCGTCTGTGCTTTTGAAATGAGCGTAGCGCTTGCGGAGCTCGTCGTGCCGACTCCGAGAAGCGGGCGGGCTCTCTCGACGTCAGCGCCTTTGGCGAGAGCTTGCGCCAGGGTGTTCCAGAATTCGGCCGGTCGCGCTCCGACGGGTCGAGTCTCGGCGAATCGCTCGAGGGCGAGGAGGCTCGCCCGGGCATCACCATCCGCGCCCCGAGCGATTCGCGCTCCTGCGAGGATCAAATCGCCCTGACGCCACTCCCACTCGTCGTCCTCGCGACTCTGCGACGCGAGCAGATCGATCGCCCGAGCGTGATTCCCGCCGAGCCACTCGGCACGTGCCAAGAGAATCGTCGCTTCGGCCTGCGGTCCGGAGGCGAGGAGTGCGGTCATCCATTTTTTGAGTGTCGCGGAGTCGTCGATGCCTTCGAGGATGTCGCGAGCGAATCGAATGGCCCAGATCTCGACGTGCTGTCGTTTCTTCCCGAGGAGCATCGAGAAGCGGTGTCCAGCTTGACGGGTGTCTCCCTCCGCGCCGAGAACGAGGGCGGTCCAGCCGAGGACGTCGGACTGCTGGTCTCCGACCTTCTTGCGGAACTCGGCGATCTCGCGCTTCGCGGCGGAAACTTGTCCCGTCTTGTAGAGGTACTCGATGAGGTTGACGTGGACCTGCGGAGAGCCGCCGCTCTGCTTCAGCGCGTCGCGAAGCACTCTGGCGCCTTCTGCGTAGAGCCCACGGAGGCGCAGAGATTCGGCCCGCGCGCGCTCTGTGCCCGCACGATTTCCCGTTCCGCGAAGCTCGACCTCGCGGCGGTCTTCGCGGTCGGCCGGAGCGAGCTCTCGCGATCGCTCGAAGTACGCCTCGGCTCGCTTCGGCAGGCCGAGTCGAGCGAAACACTGACCGAGCTGGAAGTATGCTTTCGTCGCGTCCGGATCCTCGATCAAGAGATCGACGAGCGAAGAGAACGCGGCTTCGACGTCGCCTTCCTTGAGCTGTGCGAGAGCGAGTTCGAGAAGCACGAGCTCGGCGTTCTCCGAGTAGCTGTCGCTGCCCTTGGCGGCGTCCAGGTAGGCGCGAAGGTGCATTTTGGCCTCGACGTGGTTCCCGAGTTGTCGCTCTGCGACACCGAGCGCCATGCGAGCGTCATTGGACTTCGGGTCGAGCTCGAGAGCGGCGCGAGCGAGCGGCGCGAGTCGCTCGTAGTCGTAGAAGCGGTGCGTCACTTGAAGAGCGACTAGCAAGGTCGTGAGCCCTTCGGGATGATTCGCGTAGCTTCCGTTCGGGTACGCGATGAGTCCGAGCATCTTCTCGACGGCGTCGAGCCCCTTCTCCTTTTGACCGAGAGCCTGGCACGCTGCCGCCAGCTGTCTCCACGTGCGAAGCGACTTCGGTCGTTTCGCGACGTAATTCTCGAGTCGTTCTACCGCCTGTGCGAAGCGTCCCGCGCGGTACTCGGCCTTGCCGACCGTCTCGAGATGGTCGAGCGAGTCGGGGTAACGCTCGAGCCACTCGCTTCCGACGACGATCGCCGTGCGCAAGTCGCCGGCTTCCTGGCAGGCGTTGAGGAACAAGTTGTGGAAGGGGTCGAGCTCGCGCGGCATCCAGGTCGACTGCGAGAAGCTCGAGAGCGCCTGACGCGCCGTTCCGATGAACCGTGGAACATCGCCCGACTGGAGAGCTGCGAGCGCGTTGCCGTAGAGCACGATCCCTTGTTGCGCAGCCGAGCGTTGCTGCGGCGAGAGACTTGCGGGTGGGCGTAGCGCCGACGGCGGGACCGGTTGTGCGGGCGAGTATTCGATCGACTCGAATTTTGCCGTGCCGCCTTCGCCCGGCGTGTCCTCGGTCGGATCGCCCGACGAGATCTTCCAGATCGCGAGGCCGATCAACGCGACCGCGACAAGACCACCGACCACAGCGACGGATCGGTTCTTTCGCTGCGCTTCTGGTTGGCCTTTCGCGTTCTTCCGACCCATGACATCCGTGTCTCGACGCACTGAAGTATAGTCCGCCGCGGATGGCGCTGCAAAGGGCCGGAAAGGTGAGAAGCGCCGGAACGCCTACCCCATCTTCTGACGCAGAAGTTTGGTAGCGTCTTCCAATCGTCGATAGATCGTGCGCTTCGACACTCCGACGAGCTCCGCCAGCTTCTCGGGCGTGAAATCGACCTCGAGATGAACCATCGCGAAGGCGCTCATCGCCTGCGGGTACTCGGGGAAGAGCTCGATGATCGACTCGATGACCCGGAGCGATTGCTCACAGGTCGCGAGCTCGGACTGCGAGGGGTCATCCGTCGTCTGGTCGTCGAGCTTCGGCGACGGCGTCTCGCGAAGCTGATCGCGTCGCTTGACGGCGATCTTGTGGCGGATGATCGTGCGGACCCACGCGTAGAACGCCGCGTCATTCTCGAGGCTGTCGATCTTGCGGATCGCTGTCGCGAAGGCCTCGTGCACGATGTCTTGGGAATGGTAGAGGCGTCGGAGGGGGTCGTTTCGCCCCATGAAGCGACGGCAGAAGCGTACCATCTCCCCTTCGCAGCGCTCGAACAGCTCCTTCCATGCGGAGGGGCTCTTCTGACGGGCGTCGAGCACCAGCTCGACCGTCGCTCGGTGGTTGGCTTCTGTCATTCTCGATCGTGGACGCGTGGGTAACGGCGCGTCGCCAGTCTTGTCGACCGTACGAACCCTGTACCTGGAAGCTTCCATTCTCAGGCCCTCTTGCGTCCGAGGGAAACGGTTTTTTGTCTCCGCGCCATGAGTGGTCGTAAGGCTGGGCCTCTGCAGTTGTTCGGTCGTCATGCCGCGAACTCTGGCTCTCCTGGTGTCCCCGATCGCCGGGAAAGGTGCTCCCAAACTCGAGGCAAAAAATTGGCGGGTACCCGAGGGCACCCGCCAACGTCTGGGATGGGATCGGCAAGGTTGAATTCTGCCCCCTATCGGGGAACACATACCCAGAATCCTTGGCGGGCTCCTCGTGACAAAAAAGCTCGAGTTCTTCTGCCCCGGCTCCGGGGGCCGGAGATCAGTCTTCCGCGACCTCGACGATGCGGACGAATCCGGCGTCGTTCTCGGTGATGAGCACGTTGCCGGAGTGATCGACAGTGACGTTTCGAATCTCACTTAACTTGTTTCTTGAATTGGCGTTATAGGCCTGGCCATTGCAGCAGTGCGCGCCGTTCGAGCCGTTGATGAAGAGGCGGATCTTTCCGATGGTGTCGACGTACCAGAGTCGGCTTCCCGAGTGCTCGGCGACGAAATACCCGCCGAGGGGGTGAAAGAAGATCCCGCGCGGCTGGTGGAGCGCCGTGTCGAGGGCGTCGCCGCCGTCCCCGCCGCCGGGCCCGTTGGCCAGGTCGCCGTTGCCGGCGACGGGCGTGCGGTTGCCATCGGAGTCGAGGCGATAGACGGTGAGAGCGTGGCGGTCGGTGACGTAGAGTTCTCCTTTCGGACTCATGTCGATGTTGCCGAGCTGGATGTAACCGCCCGAAAACTCCTTCACGCCGCCTTCGCGAGTCCAGCGAAGCACGCGATTCGCCGAGGTGACGAAAGCTTCGTCTTCATCCTCGCTGACCCAGAGACCACGACCGAGGACGAGGCCCTCGGGGATGGAGAAGAGCGTTCTCGCCATGCCGTTCGTTTCGACGCGTCGGATCTTCGAATTGCCCGTGTCGAGAATGAAAAACGTGCCGTCGGCGTGGACCCAGACGCCGTTCGGATTGTCGAGCGCGACCTCGGTCGCGTCCGTGTCGGTGTCCGGCCCGTCTCCGAGCTCCTTAGTTCCGGCGACCGTGACGATCGTGCCGTCAGGGCGCACCTGGCGAATTCCGTGGGAGCCCTTGTCGGCGATGTAGACGTTGCCTGCTGCGTCGGCCATCGCGTTGTGCGGACGCGAGAGTTCGACGGTCGTCGCGTCGACGCCTTCGAACTCTTCCTGCCAAGCGTTGAGTCCGTCGCCACGAAACTCGCCCGTCCCCGCGAGAATCTCCAGGTTGCCGTACATCGCGGCGACCTCGGGCCATTCACTCTCTACCGACGGAGCGCAGACCGGGTAGCTCTCGCAGTCGAGAAGGTCGTCGGTCGGATCGACCCCGCAGTCGGGAAAGGGCGCGATCGGGCTCGGCCCTCCGAGGAATACGAAGTTGAGGATGTAGATCGCGTCCGTCAGGCAGTGCTGACCGTTGTCGTCCGCGTCCCCCGCATCACGGCAGGGGATGCTGCCGACGCCGAGGAAGAAGAAGTTCAAGAGAGCGATGGGGTCGGTGACCTCGAGGAGGCCGTTCGTGTCCGCGTCGCCCCGGACGAACTGTGGCGTGTCAGCGTGAACCGACCTGGCGCCGAGACTCGTGATCAAGATCGTCGTGGCGAAGAAGCTCAGAATCGTCGAGGAGGCGACGAGAGTTCCGGTTGAAGACTTGCGGCGCGCACCCATGCTGTCCTCCAGTCCTGGTTTCCCGCTTGGCTCTGAGAGAACTGACGCTACTCGACGCTCGCGAGGCTCCGAACTGAAATGTTTTTCGGTCAAGGATTGGCGCCCGAGGCTTCCCGGGGGTCGCAAAGCTCGGTCCCATCGAATCTAATGAGAGTTCCTGCTCTGCGCTACCGGCAACGGGGCCCTATGTCGCAAACACTTCGCTACTGTCACGGCTGCAACGAGAAGTTTGCTGTTCACGAGGACGGCGATTCTTGCCCTCGATGCAGTCAGCGTCTGTCTCCGCTCGCGACAGCGCCCACCGCCGAGGTTTTCCTGACCGCGAACGTGCAGCACGATTCATTGGTCGAGGCGGGCATCGAGCACGACCACGAGGCCGACCAGGAACTCGTCGGCCAGGAGATCGGCCAGTACAAGATCGAACGCTTCCTCGGGCGCGGTGGCATGGCGCGGGTCTACCAGGCGATGCACCAGATGCTCGAGCGCAAGTGCGCGATCAAGGTGCTCGATCCGAAGCTCGCCGAGCGCGATCCCGAGTACGAGAAGATGTTTCTCGATGAGGCGCGCGCGGCCGCGGCGCTCGTCCATCCTCACGTCGTGACCGTGCACAACATCGGCGAGGTCGACAAGCGTCGCTTCATCGAGATGGAGCACGTCGACGGCGACTCGCTCCAGCGGCTCGTGCAGACGAGTGGCCGCATGCCGGTCGTGCGTGCGACGGAAGTCATGGTTCAAGCGTGCTCGGGCCTCGCCGAGGCACACCGTCAGGGGATCATCCACCGCGACCTCAAGCCGGCGAATATCCTGCTCACTTCCGACGGCGACGCGAAGCTTGCGGACTTCGGGCTCGCGAAGCGCGTTCACGCACCCGAGAACGGACTTCTCGGCGGCGGGATGGTCGGGACGCCTTACTACATGGCCCCGGAGCTCTTCCACCGTGTCGGGGCGAGCCCCCAGAGCGACGTCTACGCGGCCGGAGTGACGTTCTACTACCTCTTGACGGGAGAGCTGCCGTACGTAGACACGAGTCTCTCGAACCTCGCCAAGAAGAAAGCTACGGGTGATCTGCCGGAGGATCGCCCCGAGGCCGCGGATCTCAGCGAAGAGGTCGGCGTCGTGCTCAAGCGTTGTCTCGCCAAGGATGTCGCGGAGAGGTACGCTGACGCGATCGAGCTCACGAGCGGTCTCGAGGCGCTCTACGGTAACTTGCGAAGTTTGGCCTCGCTCCTGCGTGAAGCGCTCGGGGGGGCCGGCGTGCGTTGGAGCGGATCGGGCAATCATTTCGAGGTCGTCGTCCATCTCGAAACGGGTCGTTCGCAGAGGGTGCGAGTCGAGGCGACGCAGAGCGGACGACTCGTCGATCGCTTGGTGAGGATCTACAGCGTCTGTGCGCCGCTCAATCCTAGCTTCTTCCGGCGTGCGCTCGAGCTCAACTCGGTCGTGCCGCACGGGTCGATCGCACTCGAGAACGTCGACGGCGTGCCGCACTTCGTGATGGTCAACGCATACCCGCGTGGCAGTTGCGACGCGGTGTCGATTCGACGAAGTGTGCTCGACATCGCCCGCTGGGCAGACCACGTCGAAAAGACACTCACCGGGCGAGACGAGAACTGAGGCGCTCGCGCTCATCGGGCACGAAAAAAGGCGGAGTCCGAAGACTCCGCCTTTCGCTGATCTGTCAGTTCAGAAAGCGTGCGACTACTTCTTGTAGCTCGCCTTGCTGTACTTGCCCGACTTCGTCTTGCCGCCGCGGGTACGCGTGCTGGCTTTCGGGCCGTAGCCGTACTTGTCCTTTCCCGGGACGCCGAAGTCGTACTTGTAGCGCTTGATACCGAGGTTGATGAACTGCTTCGTGTCGAACTTCTCGAAGGAGACGAAGGGACGTTCCGCCATGCGTTCGTGAACGACTTGGTCGGCGCGCTTGATGCCGCCGATAAAGCCCTTCTTGCGCTCGAAGTCGGTCGTCTTCTTCTTGACGTGATTGACGTCGAAGCCTTGCAGCTGGCTGCCGTTGGACAGCGCGTAGTGGTGGCCGTAGGCCTTCTGCAGGTGCATGTCGAGGAACTTCTCGTTGCGCTCGGCGTTCGTCAGTCTCTTCGTGTAGTAGACCTTCGCGAGCTTCACGGCGAACTGGACCTGCTCGAGGAAGTCCTTCGGCTCCCAGTAACCCGGGAGGCAGTGGAGGACCTTGCCCTCTTTCGTCATGAAGAACATCTGCACGTTGTGGTGGCCCGAGCACGAGTTCACGGTCTTGGCCGCCCACGTGGGCATGTGCGAGTTCGAGTTACCGGAGTAGCCCTTCTTACCTTTGATGTTGACCCAGCCAGGGACGAAGGTGTGGTTGAGCTGGCGTTGCACGGCGTCGTCAGCGAGCGTCACGGCTCGCAAGGTGTGGCCGGCGCTTCACAATCCGCCGTCGAGGTCGCCGACGATCTGCATCCAGAAGATCAGCTTGTTCTGCTTCTGGGCTTCCGCCTTGAGCTCGTCGAGATCGTTGATCCACTGGATCTTCGACATCACCTTTTCGGTGTTCTTCTTCACCTGCTCACCGCTGACGTACTTCGTCGCGATGTTCTGAGCACTCACCGTGCTCGAGATGAACAGGAGAAGGAAAGCTGACGTGAGCAGCTTCTTCATTTCACGTTCTCCTTTGCTTGAGATTCAACCCGCGGTTGTTGACTTGCGTTTCAGTTTTCCAATCCGAACCACACCTCACTCTATCTGTGGCTCGGAGACGACATCGAGACATTTTGCCGGTTCATCCGGCTTTTTTGACCATTTCTACGTTTTCGCGCGTCCGTTCGCTTTGTACCAGCCGTCCCAGGCGGCCTTCGAATCGCCGAGGTCCTGCCCGACGATCGTCGCGAGCGTCGACTGGACGGCCTGCTTGAGCGCGACGTCCCGGACGCGCAGGCTCTTGCTCAAGACCGGCACGGCTTCGAGCGTCTTGTGGCGCTTGAAGTAGCTCAAGAGGTGCTGACCGAGCTCCGGGTTGTCCCGCAGCTTCGGGAAGATCTTGAGGAAGTGTTTCGAGGTCTCGAGCCCCGTCAGATCCGAGAAACGGCTCCCGAGCTCGCCCTGAAACGCCAGCAGCGACTTACGGTGGCGCTTCTTGATCTGGATTTTCTTCTCGGAGAGCTCGAGGAGGCGCTGCAGCTGTTCGAGGTACTGGCTATGGCCGCGGCGACCGTATCCCGGAGCCGCCGGGCGACCCTTGGAGCCTTGACCCTTGCCCGAGCCGCCGTACGTCTCCTCGGCCTTGGCGAGGAGACCGTCGACGCGCTTCTGCAGCATTGCGACCGTCGTGTCCATGTTCTTCATCAGGAGCTGCGAGTACTCGTAGACCTCGATGAGAGCCTTGGCGCCCAAGTCTCCTGTAGCACGTGTCACTCGCGTCAGGTCGGGCTCGAGGTCGTCCGGGTGGGAGCTCGGAAGGGCGTAGTTCCCGACCGCCTCCTTGAGGTTGTGGGTGAGCTTGCCGTAGGACTCCTTGTCGAGCTCGACCCTTTGCGGGATCTTCGCGACCTCGGTGCTGGTCGAATCCCGGTCGCGGTCAGAGTCGCTACCGTGACGGATCCAGCGGCTGCTGTCAGGCTCCTTGCCGGAGTCGACGAGTAGACCGGACCCGCCGCCAGAGTCGGTTCCGATCGTGGCCCGTCCACGCAGCGCCTCCTGGCGGCGTGCGATCGATCGGCGCGCTTTCGTGTCGTCGCCAGCGGAAAGTCCGATGGGTCGTGTGCGTACGCCTTCGAGGTTTCCGCGCAGCTCCTGCTCTCGCTTCGAGAGCTCCGCGATGCGCGTGCGCATGGCGACGAGACGTCTTCGCGACTCGATCGCGGCTTCGTCGTCCTCGTCCGTGGATGCGGACGTCTTCGACCCACCGAGCTCCTTCTCGAAGGCGGTCTGCTGACGCTGGAGCTTGGAGAGCTCCTCACGAGTCGATTGCAGAAGCTTGGCGAGTTCGCGTTCGCGTTCGCTCGGTCGCGCGTTCTTCGTATCCTCGGTGACCGTCTCGGTCTTGTGATCCTCGGTCTGCTTCGGGGAGAAGTGCTTGATCGCGGTTGCGGCGATGCCGCCGAAGACGAGCAGGACCGCGATCTTCGTAGCGGCGTCTGCCGTGCTGGTCTTTCGGACGCGAATCGTCGTGCGCCGGCGTCGCGGTCCCGCGGGAGCTTTCGCTGGTGCTTCGCGGCGTTCCGTTCGCGAGACTTTCGACGCAGCCGAAGATGCGGCGGGTGACGCTCGCTCCGCAGCGCGGCGCGAAGGTTTCGGCCGAACCGGAGACGACGTGTCCGAAACCGGTTTCGCCCCTACGACGGGGGACTCCCCGACAGGTGTCGCTCCGACGACCGGCGTTTCCTCACGAGCATCATCACCGCGACGAGCGCTTCTGCCCTCGAGTTCTTTTT
>CAYZGY010000123.1:0-13640 GCA_964478085.1 uncultured Planctomycetia bacterium | reverse complement strand
CTCTGCGGGATTGCGGGTTCGTCGTGGTGGTCGTGACGAATCAGACTGTTGTCGCGCGTGGATTGTCGACCGAGGCCGAGGTGCGTAGGGTTCACGATCACATTCAGTCTCTCCTGTGGGACGAAGCGGGGCCGGACGCGACGATTCAGGAGTTTCGGTTCTGTCCTCATCATCCGAACGCCGATCTCGCCTCTTACCGGTGCGAGTGCTCGTGTCGGAAGCCGCGCTCCGGGATGATTCTCGACGCCGCGGCGGCGCACGACCTGGATCTCGAGTCGGGGGAGAGCTTTCTCGTCGGTGATCGCATGAGCGATCTCGCCGCGGGCCATGGCACGGGGTGCAGGACCGTGCTGGTCGAGTCGGGGCGACATCGGGATCCTCCGATCGAGTCGCCCGAGGTGGTCGATCGGGCCGTTCAACCGGATCTCGTTTGCGCCGATCTGTCGCACGCCGCTGACTGGATCGTCTCCATGAAAGTCGACGCCAGATGAAAGCCATCGTTCTCTGCGCCGGTCGCGGCACGCGACTCGAGCCGCTGACTCTCGAAACACCGAAGCCGATGCTTCCGGTCGATGGAGTTCCTCTCCTCGAGTGGACGCTGACGCACCTGCAGGCCCAGGGCGTCCGCGAGGTCGCGATCAATCTGCATCACCTTTCCCGGCAGATCGTCGAGTGGTTCGAGGATGGCTCGGATCTCGGGCTGAAGATTCACTACGTCTACGAAGAAGAGCTTCTCGGGACTGCAGGGACGGTTCGGAGCCTCGAATCGTGGGTGGGTGACGACGAAAGCTTCCTCGTCGTCTACGGCGACATCTTGACCGATCAGCCGCTCGCACCGCTCCAGGAGGCGCATCGAGATCGGCGCGCGCTCGCGACCTTGCTTCTTCACCGTCGGCGTCGATCGAACAGTCTTGTCGATCTCGACGCCGATGGGCGCGTCGTCGGTTTCGTCGAGCGTCCCGAGAATCCCCCACCTGGTGCCACGCGCAGCGAGGATCAGTGGGTCAATTCGGGCGTGCAGATCCTGAATCGTCGAATCTTCGAGCACCTCGCTCGGGCGGCGGTCGAAGGATCGGCGCACGGCGAGCTCGACTTGCCTCGAGACGTCTATTCGAAGATCCTTCACGACGAGTACTTCGCCGGCGTTCCACTTTCGGGCTTTCGCGTCGCGATTGATTCTCTCGATCGCTACGAGGAAGCCCAGGAAGCCGTGCGCGATGGACGGCTTGCGGTCGAGATGCTTCCGTCCGTTTGATTCGAATGATCTGATCTGATCAATCCCGATGTCCCGACTCGCGAAGACGATTCGAAAGATCCCGATCCTCGGCGACGGCGCTCGAGCCTTGCGGGACTCAGTCCGCTCGCCTCGTGAGTCGTTCGGCGCTCTGCGGGATCGATTCTCGTGGATCGCTCGTACACGGAGCGACGCCGATCCCCTTGGCGGGCCGTCCGAGCCCGAGCACATCGTTCTCGTCGCGACCGAAGCGACCGTCCGAGAAGCGAAGCTCGCCTACGCGTGCCGAAGCGCCGGATTGCGCGTGAGTCTGGTCTCTCCGAACGATCGCAACGAAGAATACCGACGAGAGTTCGACGAGGTACGCATCGCCTCGAATCCATGGAAGGCTCTCCTCGCCATCGACGAGCTCGAGCCCGACGTCGTCCACCTCGCGACGCAACTCTGGGACAAGCACCGCTGGGTCGGTCCGCTCGCGCGCGAGTTGCGCTACCGCAGATCCGATCTGCCGCTCGTCTACGATCAGTACGATTGCCTGCGCGGGATGCTGCGCGACGAGAGTGCGCTGTCGGCCGACGCGATCGACGTCGAGAAGTACTGCTTCGAGAACGCCGACCATCTCTGCTGCCGTCACCTCGAGCCTCTCGTCTTGCGTCGCCAATACGCCTACGAGACGCCTCGTGCGACCTACTTCCCGGACTATCCTCGTGGCACACCTCGCGGGCGGGAGGCTTGCGCGATCGCCGGTTCCGACGAGCTTCACCTCGTCTACTGCGGCGGCATCTGGCCCGAGGACAAGTACTCGGTCGAGGAGAAAGGCTACGCTCAGTATCTCGAGGTCGCGCGGGAGCTCGCGAAGCAGCGGATCCATCTGCACCTCTTTCCGTCGCCGCGCCCGCACCTCGCCGGCGACTTCGAGAGCTTCTACTCGGTCTACATCGAGGAGGCGAAGCAGAACCGCTTCCTCCACATCAGCCGTCCGCTCCCTCACGCCGAGCTCATCGAGAGGCTCCCGACCTTCGACGGGGCGCTTCACGTCTACGGCACGAAGATCGACGACGACATCGGCATGAACTCTCCCGAGAAGTCGCGATACTCGAGCGCGAACAAGCTCTTCGACTACATCGAGGCGGGGCTCCCCGTGATCATTCACCGTGGGTTGCACCATCGCGGCGTCGTTCGCCACTTAGGCACGGCCGTCCCTTGTTCCGATATCTCGGAGGTTCGCCAGGGGCTCGTCGAAGCGTTGCGCTCGGGGACGGATCCGAACGGCGGCCCTTCCGCGAGCTGCTCGATTCCCGCCCAGGCCGCGCGGCTCCGGCGCATGTACCGCGAGGTCTGGGTCGAGGTGCGTGGGAAAAGCTGCCCTCGTACGGGGCGCAGGGCCGATACAACGAATACGTAGACACTTCGATCGCCGGAGTGTCGCGTGCGCGCGCTCTCTGAGAGTCTACGAAGCTCGAGTACAGAAGTGATGAGTGAATCGAAGGGATGCGTCCTCGTGACGGGTGGGGCCGGCTACGTCGGCGCAGTTCTCGTCCCCGAGCTCCTCGAGCAGGGATACACGGTCAAGGTTCTCGACCTTTGCCTCTACGGCGAGGAGGTCCTCGAGCCCGTTCGTGATCACGAGCGGTTCGAGCTCGTCCGTGGCGATCTGCGGGACGTCGATCTCGTCGCTGCGAGCGTCGCCGGATGTGACGCCGTGATTCACCTCGCGTGCATCTCGAACGACCCGAGCTTCGAGCTCGACCCGGACCTCGGGCGCTCGATCAATCTCGACGCGTTCCGTCCGCTCGTCGAATGCGCGCGCGACGCCGGCGTTCGTCGCTTCGTTTACGCGTCCTCCTCGAGCGTCTACGGACTCAAGGACGAGCCGAACGTCCACGAGGGGATGGGTCTCGAGCCACTGACCGACTACTCGAGGTACAAGGCCGAGTGCGAGGAGATCCTCGCCGAATACGAGAGCCCCGACTTCACCACGGTCACGCTGCGGCCCGCGACGGTCTGCGGCTACTCGCCGCGGCAGCGACTCGATGTCGTGGTCAACATCCTGACGAACTTCGCCGTCAACGAAGGCAAGGTGAAGATCTTCGGTGGCGAGCAGAAGCGACCGAACATCCACATCGCCGACATGGTCGCTGCGTACCTGCACGTCCTCGAGGCTCCCCGCGAGCAGATCTCCGGCGGAGTCTTCAACGTCGGCTTCGAGAACAACACGGTCTCCGACCTCGCGCGCATCGTCTGCGGGGTCGTCGGACCCGACCGCATCGAGCTCGAGGTCGTCCCGACAGACGACAACCGCTCGTACCACATCTCGAGCGAGAAGATCGCGAGCGAGCTCGGCTTCCGGCCGAGCCACTCGATCGATGAGGCCGTGCGCGATCTCGTCGAGGCCTTCGAGGCAGATCGCTTGCCGGATTCGATGACCGATTCGCGCTACTTCAACATTCGCCGCATGCAAGAGGTCGAGCTCCGATGAGTGCTACTTCGAACGCTGTCCTTGCACCGCCTTCTGTCGTCTCGGACCTCTCGTCTACGAGTGTTCCCTACGTGGACATCGCCGGCGAGAACGCTCGACTCAAAAGTCGAATTCTCGAGGCCGTCGAGCGCGTGCTCGATCACGGCGGCTTCGTCCTCGGACGAGAGGTCGAGGAGTTCGAGGCTCGATTCGCCGAGTATTGCGGAACGCGATTCGCCATCGGCGTCTCGAACGGAACGGCCGCGATCACGCTCGCTCTGCGTGCGATCGGAATCGAGGAGGGCGACGAGGTCATCACCGCGCCGAACTCGTTCCTCGCGTCCGTCTCGGCCATCGTCAACGCCGGGGCGACACCCGTACTCGTCGACGTCGACGAGACGATGAACCTCGACCCCGAGCGCGTCGAGGAGGCGATCACCGACCGAACGCGCGCCATCCTTCCGGTTCATCTCACCGGGCGACCGGCGCAGATGGAAGCGCTTCGCGAGATCGCCGAGCGGCACGACATCCACATCGTCGAAGACGCAGCTCAGGCGGTCGGTGCGGAAGTCGGCGGACGACGAGCCGGCTCGATCGGGCGCCTCGGTGCGTTCAGCCTGCACCCGCTCAAGAACCTCAGCGCGGTCGGCGACGGGGGGGTGATCACCACGGACGACGCCGCGCTTGCTGATTGGCTGCGCAAGGCTCGAAACCACGGACTCGAGAATCGTGACGAGTGCGCCTTCTGGAGCACGAACGATCGCCTCGACGCGATGCAGGCGGCGATCCTCTGCGAGAAGATCGCTCACCTCGACGAGCTGACGGCCGTGCGCCGCGAAAACGCGAACGTCTATCGCGCTCGACTCGGCGGGCTACCGCACGTCCGCGTGCCGGACCCGGCGCGCGACGAATACTCGGTCTACCATACGTTCGTGATTCAGGCGCAGCGTCGCGATGACCTTCAGGAGTTCCTCGCGGAGCGCGGGATTGAGACCAAGATTCACTACCCCGTGCCGATTCACCTGCAGCCGGCCGCGGCTTCGCTCGGATACGGTCCGGGGAGCTTCCCTGTCTGCGAGGGGCAGTGTCGCACGATCCTGAGCTTGCCCGTCCACATCGGCCTCGTCTCGGAGCAGCTCGAGTTCGTCACGGAGAGCATCCGCGATTTCTACGCGGAGATCTGAGACGCTTCGAGCACGACCGACGCGATGGCGACGACGGAAGAGCCGATCGAAGTTCGAGCTGAAGGTGAGCCGGAGACCTCTGCGCCGAGAGAGGCTGATCAGGCCTCCGGCCGGTCACTCGCTTGGCTGACCGCGCGCGGTTTCGCGTGGAACGCGCTCGGCTCGGGCGTCTCTCAAGTCGTCGCCATCGGCGCGACCATCGTCGTCGCGAATTGGCTGACGCCGGTCGACTACGCGATCGGGGGACTCGCACTGGCGGCGATGGGGCTCTTTCACGTCCTCTCGACGGCCGGCTTCGCGACGGCGATCATCCGGATTCCCGAGCTCACGGATGAGACTTGCGACTCGGTCTTCTGGGCCGTTACGGGAGTCACCGGAATCGTCGCGCTCGGTGCTGTGCTGCTCTCTCCCGTGCTCGCGACCTTCTACGAGCGTCCCGAAATCGCGCGGGTGATTCCGCTGCTCGCGATCGGTCTCTTCGCATCGTCCCTCGCGGCGGTTCCGAACGCGATGATTCAGCGGGCGATGCGCTTTCGCGCCGTCGGCGGCATTCGTGTCGTCGTGACGTTCATCGGCGCAGGGACTGGCATCTACCTCGCCGTTGCCGGTTACGGTTACTACGCGCTCATCGTTCCTGGAGTCGTCTCCGCTGTCGCCGGCGCGATCTCCGCGTTCGCGTTCGCTCGTTATCGACCACGACTGCGATTTTCTCGCGCGGAGTTTGCCAAGGTGCGCACCTTCGGGCTCTCGTCGCTCGGCTCGTCGATCGTGCTCTACCTGAGCGACAACTCCGACTACCTGATTCTCGGTGGCCTGTGGACGGCGGGGATCTTCGGACACTACTACTTCGCGTTCGAGCGCGCCCGGCAGCCGTTCAATATCGTCTGTGGTCAGCTGCGGGAGGTGCTCTTTCCCGCGCTCAGTCGCGTGCAGGATGATCTCGCGAAGATTCGCCGAGCCTATCTCGAGGGGACGGAGAAGTTCTGTCTGCTGATGTTCCCGCTTCACGTCGCGCTCATCGGCACGGCCGACGTCGTCGTGCCGTTCGTCTTCGGCTCGCAGTGGGAGCCCGCGGTGCCGGTCTTCCAGGTCTTCGCGGGCGTCGCGTTCCTGCGCAGCCTCTCGGTCGTGACGACGACGATCTTCTTCGCTCTCGACCGTGCGCAGTACGACCTCTTCTTCAATGTCTTTCGCGTCGTGCTGACCGTTCCGGCGATCGCGCTCCTCGCGTACTACGGCGCGGGGGCGGTGACGGTCTCGATCCTGCTGCTCTCGATCATCGCGATCCAGACACCGTTCTTCCTCTGGCTTCTGCACCGGACGATCGAGCTTCCCCACAGGGAGGTGTTGCGGGCTCGTGCCCCGCTCGTGACCGCGGCGCTCGTCATGGGAGCCGCTCTCGTGGCGACGCGAGTGCTCGTCTCGCGCTCCGGTGGCGGGGAGCTCGTCGAGGTGGGGGCGGCGCTCGTGGTCTCGGGGGGCGTGGTCTTCCTCCTGTCTCGGCGCCGAATCCTCGAGGGGGCTCGCGAACTTCGACGGATTCTCGCGACGCGCGGGGCGTGAGAGGAATTATCGGTCTTCGGGTGAAGCCTCCTCACGCTCTGAGCCGATATTCAAAATGGACTTACGGAAGCAGATCACCATGAATACCGTCGTTACGGGCGGGGCCGGGTTTATCGGGAGTCATCTCGTCGATCGACTCCTCGCCGACGGGCACCGCGTCACCGTCCTCGACAACTTCTCGACCGGCAGGCCTCAGAACCTCGATCACCATCGAGGCGAGGAGCGCCTCCGTCTCGTCGAGTGCGATATCGCCGATACCGAGCACGTCGCGAGAGAGATCACCTCGGACGTCGACTGGGTCTTTCACCTCGCGGCTCTCGCGGACATCGTTCCTTCGATGGAGCGACCGCTCGAGTATCACCGCGCCAACGTCGACGGGACGGTCTCGGTCCTCGAAGCCTGCCGCGCGGCCGAGGTGAAGCGGTTCGTCTACACTGCGTCGTCGTCGTGCTACGGGATCCCCGATGAGTTTCCGACGCGCGAGGACGCCGAGATCCGCCCGCAGTATCCCTACGCGTTGACGAAGTACCTCGGCGAGGAGTGCGCGCATCACTGGGGGCAGGTCTACGGCTTGCCCGTCGTGTCGCTGCGACTCTTCAACGTCTACGGGCCGCGCTCTCGCACTTCGGGCACTTACGGAGCCGTCTTCGGCGTCTTCCTGAAGCAGAAGCTCGCGGAAGCGCCGTTCACGGTCGTCGGTGACGGGACCCAGACGCGCGATTTCACCTACGTGACCGACGTCGCGAACGCGTTCGTCGCCGCGGCGGAGTCGGACGTCTGCGGGGAGCGATTCAACGTCGGCAGTGGCGATCACTACAGCGTCAATCGCCTCGTCGAGCTGCTCGGCGGCAAGAAGACTCACATACCGAAGCGCCCCGGCGAGCCCGACTGCACCTTCGCCGACACGACCAAGATTCGCTCGCAGCTCGACTGGTCACCGCAGGTGAATCTCGAAGCTGGCGTGGCGAAGCTGCTCGAAGAGATCGACTACTGGCGGGAGGCTCCTCTCTGGGCTCCCGAGAACATCGAAGACGCGACCCGCGATTGGTTTCGCTACCTCGGAAACGATGCCCACACAGACGAAGAGCGCACCGTACAGTCCGTCGAGTGATCGACGCGTCAAGATCGACGCATCTCTCGAGAGTCTCGCAGAATTCGTCGGCGAGGCGCGTGCGCGTGGTCTGCGTGTCGCGCACTGCCATGGCATCTTCGACGTCCTTCATCCCGGACTCGTGAAGACGCTCGAGGAAGTGCGGGCCCAGGCGGACTGTCTCGTCGTGACGATCGTCGACGACAGCGCCTTCGCGAACTCGATCGAGCCGGCCGCGTTCAATCAGCGACTGCGGTCGGAGTCGGTCGCCGCGCTCGGCGCGGTCGATCGCGTCACCGTCGCTCTTTCGCCGAACGAGTGCGGGGACGGCGAGACGACTCTGACGGCCGCCGAGGTCGTCGAGGTGCTCTCTCCCGATGTTTTCTCGCCCGCGCCCGACTTGCGTCGGGTCGAGCCTGCCGGAGCCGACGAGACTCGCATCCGCGAGATCGGCGTCGACCTCGCTTCGTGCGTATCGTCCGATTCCGAGTCTCCGCACGCGCTCAACAGCCTCTTCGGCGTGCTGCGACCCGAGACCGAGCAGTTCCTCGACACCTTTCGCGAGCGCTACAGCGCCTCGGACATCGCGGAGCAGCTCCACGCGCTCAGCACGCTCAAGGTCCTCGTCCTCGGGGACGTGATCATCGACGAGTATCACTACTGTCGTGCGGTCGGCAAGTCGTCGAAGTCGGCGACGCTGACGGCGAAGTACCTCTCGGAGGAGCGCCACGCGGGTGGGGTGCTCGCCGTCGCGAATCACCTCGCGAACTTCGCGGGAGACGTGCAGCTCCTGACCTTATCGGGGCGGCCCGTCGCGGACGAGGCCTTCATTCGCGGTCACCTCAAAGAGAGCGTCCGGCCGGAGCTCCTTCGAGACCTCGCCCGGCACACGGTCGTCAAGCGACGCTTCGGCGATCCCTTCCAGCTCTCGAAGATGTTCGAGGTCATGTGGGTCGACGGCGACGAGCCTTCCGAGGAGATGGAGGACGAGCTTCTCCGTCGCCTTCCAGAGCTCGTCGACGCAGTCGACCTCGTCCTCGTTTGCGATTTCGGGCACGGCAGTGTCGGTCGACGAACGATCGAGTGGCTCTCGACGCACGCGCCGTTCCTCGCGATCAACACGCAGACGAACTCGGCAAACTTCGGCTACAACCTCGTGACGAAGTATCCGCGTGCGGACTACGTCTGCATCGACGAGCAGGAGCTCCAGCTCGCTCACGGCACGCGTTCCGTCGAGGTCGAGGAGCTGCTCGATGCGACCGCGCGTGGACTCGGATCGTGCGTCGGAACGGTGACGCTCGGTAGTCGTGGGTCGCTGACGTGGAGCGCGGAGTCGTCGGCCGTGCGGACGCCCGTACTCGCGACGAACGTCATCGACTCGGTCGGAGCGGGGGACGCGTATCTCTCCGTGACGGCTCTTTGCGCGCGCGCGGGGCTCGACCCGGAGGTCATCGGATTCGTCGGGAACTGCGTCGGCGCGCTCGCGGTGCACATCGTCGGAAACCGCGAATCGGTCGAGAAGGACGCGCTCTTGCGCTACGTCGACTCGATCCTCTGAGTCGCTCTTCACGACTCGCCCCGAGCTTGATGTCGGGCGCATCCTCGCGCACAGTGTAGGTTTCCCAGGTTCGACGGAACCCGAAGCAAGACGCGAGGAATCGATGAACGCAAAAGCCCGCTCTTCCGTGATCGCGACCCTCCTCCTTTCGACGACGGCTGTCCTGGCCGAGAACTGGCCGACCTGGCGAGGTCCCGAGATCAACGGCGTGAGCGCGGGCAAGGCTCCCGTCGAGTTCGGAAAGGACAAGAACCTGCGTTGGCGTCTCGAGCTCCCGGGGCCGGCCGGCGCGACACCCGTGATCTGGGGAGATCGCATCTTCCTGACCGCCGCCGTCGGGAGTGACCTCGTCCTCATCGCGGCATCGACGGAGGGCAAGATCCTCTGGAAGCAGAAGATCGCCTCGGGCAACAAGAAGGTTCGCAACGACGAAGGGAATTACGCTTCCCCGTCGCCGACGACCGACGGCAAGCACGTCTGGACTTTCATGGCGAACGGCGCGCTCGCCTGCTTCGACTTCGACGGCAAGAAGCGCTGGCAGCTCGACATCGAGGATCGCTACGGCAAGCTCGACATCCAGTTCGGTCTCTCGTCGACGCCTGTTCTTCACAAGGGGCGCCTCTTCCTCCAGCTGATCCACGGCAAGTGGAACGCGGAGCCGAGTCGCGGACTCGTCGTCGCTCTCGACGCGTCGAACGGCAAGGAGGTCTGGAAGACCGTTCGCGCGACCGACGGCGTGCAGGAGAACAAGCACTCGTACGCCTCGCCCATCGTTTATGAGCACGGCGATGGCGCGTACCTCGTGACGCACGGAGCCGACTACGCGATCACGTACGATTGCGCCGATGGCAAAGAGGTCTGGCGCTGTGGTGATCTCAACCCGAAGAAAAACTACAACAACTACCTGCGCTTCGTCGCCTCGCCGTCGGCGAACGAGGGAATCGTCGTCGTGCCGACCGCGAAGAACCGTAAGGTCGTCGCGATTCGCACGGACGCGAAGGGTGACGTCACGAACTCGAAGAAGTCGATCCCCTGGATCATGCCTCGCTCGACGCCCGACGTTCCGTCGCCGCTGATCCGTGACGGAATCGTCTACCTCTGCCGCGAGAACGGTGTGCTGATCGCCCTCGATGCGAAGTCGGGCGAGAAGCTCTACGAGAAGCGCACGGTCTCCGATCGTCACCGCGCGTCGCCCGTCTGGGCCGACGGCAAGATCTACCTGACCGCTCGCAAGGGCAAGATCACGGTGGTCGAGGCGGGCCGCGAGTTCAAGATCCTCGCGACGAACGATCTCGAGGAGGAGACGGCCGCGTCGCCCGCGATCTCGAACGGCGTGCTCTACGTGCGCACGTTCGATGCGCTTTGGGCTTTCGGAAAGCTCGGCAAGTAGGGGTGAGGCTCCTGATAGAGGATCGTCGCGATTTCTGATTTCCTTCGAGAGATCACGCAGATTTATCCACCGCCTCGGTGCCTGACCGGGGCGGCCGAGCTCGCTCCGTACGAGTCGGACGCGCTGACGGCGTTTCGCGCGCGCCCGCGTGTCGTCGTCCTGCCGGAGACGACCGGCGAGGTCGTCGAAACGATTCGTGCTTGCCACCGTCATGGCATCCCGTTCGTCGCTCGCGGTAGTGGGACGAGCCTCTCGGGTGGGTCGCTGCCGATCGAGGACGGTATCGTCATCGCGCTCAACCGTCTCAACCGCATCCTCGCGATCGATCCCCGCGAGCGCATCGCGCGCGTCGAGCCCGGCGTCGTCAATCTCAAGGTGTCGGAAGCCGCCGAGCCCTTCGGACTCTACTACGCTCCGGATCCGTCGAGTCAGCCGGTGTGCACGATCGGCGGAAATGTCGCGTTCAACTCGGGTGGGGCGCACTGCCTGAAGTACGGCATGACGGCGAATCACGTACTCGGTATGCGTGTTGTGTTGCCGGACGGAGTCATCGTCGATCTCGGCGGTCCGTCGTGCGAGACGGTCGGACCGGACATGACCGGCTTCTTCGTCGGATCGGAGGGGCTCTTCGGGGTCGCCCTCGAGATCACGCTTCGGCTCCTGCCGCGCCCCGAGAGGTTCCGCACGGTGCTGGCGGCCTACGATTCGCTCGAGCGCGCCGGCGACGCGGTCGCGCGCGTGGTCGCCTCGGGGCTCTTGCCGGGTGCGATGGAGATCATGGATCGTCTCGCGATCGACGCCGCCGAGGCCGCGGTCAACGCGGGCTATCCTCGAGACGCGGTCGCCGTTCTCATCGTCGAGCTCGAAGGACCGACCGAGCAAGTCGAGGCGGAGTGGGTCGAGCTATCGCGTGTCATCGAGGAGTCGGGCGCGTACGAGGTGCACGTCGCAAAGGACGCCGAGGAGCGTATGAAAATCTGGCGCGGTCGCAAGAGCGCGTTTTCGGCGGTCGGTCGACTGAGCCCCGACTACATCGTTCAGGACGGAGTCGTTCCTCGCGGCAAGCTCGGGGGGGCGCTCGCGGCGATCGAGCGGCTCAGCGAGACGCACGGGCTGCGCGTCGCGAACGTCTTTCACGCGGGGGACGGCAATCTCCATCCGTTGATCCTCTACGACGGGCGACGCGAAGGCGAGCTCGAGCGCGCCGAGGAGCTCGCTGGCGAGATTCTCCGTCTCTGTGTCGAGCTCGGAGGATCGATCACGGGCGAGCACGGAGTCGGCATGGAGAAGATCGCGTACATGACCGACATGTTCACCGATCTCGAGATCGAGACGATGCGACGCATCCGCGAGTCGATCGATCCCGCCGAGCTCTCGAATCGCGGCAAGATGCTTCCGCAAGGCGAGCCACCGGCACTGCGCTTTCACGGTCCCCACCCGCTCGAGCGGGAAGGCAAGATCAGTCGAGAGTGACGGAGGAGCGAGCCGCATGAGCGAGACAATTCTCCGTCCCGAGAGCCTCGAGGAGCTTCCCGAAGCCGTCACGTCCGTAGAACACGTGCGAGCCTTCGGCGGACGGACGAAGACGGCGCTCGTCGTTCCCGGGGCGAGCGAGCTCGACCTCTCGAAGCTCTCGGGTATCGTCGAGTACGACCCGGGCGAGTACACGATCCTCGCGCTCGCTGGAACGCGCGTCGCCGAGATCGCCGAGCTCTTGCGTGCGAAAGGTCAGTACCTCCCTTTCGATCCGCCGTTCGTCGAGAGCGGGGCGACGATCGGTGGTACGGTCGTCACGGGGCTCAGCGGTTCGGGTCGCTTCCGCTACGGCGGCGTGCGCGACTTTCTCATCGGCATCCGCTTCGTCGACGGCGAAGGAAACGTGCTGCGCGGTGGTGGACGCGTCGTCAAGAACGCCGCGGGCTTCGACTTTCCGAAGCTCTTCGTCGGAAGTCTCGGACGATTCGGCGTTCTCGCGGAGGTGACGTTCAAGGTCTTCCCCGAGCCGGCCGCGTGGCGAACGATCGAGATCGAGGCGAGCGATCACGGCGCGGCCTTCGATCTCGTCGCAGAGCTCGCGTCGTCGAAGCTCGAGCTTTCGGCGCTCGACGTCGACGATCGTGCCCGCGTGTTCGCGCGTCTCGGCGGGGTCGAGTCGGCTCTCGTCGAGCGCGTCGACTCGGTTCGGGCGCTCGTGGGGGGGCGTGCAGGAGTGCGAGAGGTCGAGGAGGAAGCCAGGATCTGGCACGACGCGCGTGAGTTCGCGTGGGTCCCGGAGGGATCGACTCTCGTCAAGGTCCCGACGACGATTCGAGCGACGGCAGCTGTCGTCGAGTCGCTCTCGGGCCGAGACGACCTCGTCTATCGTTCGAGCGCCGGCGCGAGCGTGCTTTGGGTCGCGTGGCCGTCGGCTCGATCGATCGATGAGTTGCGTGGACTGATCGATGAGCACGAGCTCGCCGGCCTCGCGCTTCGGTCCGACTCGCGCATCGATCCGCCGATCTTCGGTCCGGTCTTTCCCGTCGATTTTTGGCGACGCGTCGTCGCCGTGCTCGATCCGCGCGGTCGATTTCGAGGACGGGAGAGCTGATCGTGCAGCATCGAATCGACAGCGAGGCTCATGGCGCGCGCGGCCCGGCGATGGCTCGTGCGGTCGAGTCTTGCGTGCACTGCGGCTTCTGTCTCCCGACCTGTCCGACCTACCAGGTCCTCGGGGAGGAGATGGACTCGCCGCGCGGTCGGATCTACCTGATGAAGGAGGTCCTCGAAGGCGCGCTTCCGATGGAGGACGCGCTACCTTACGTCGATCGTTGCCTGGGCTGCGTCGCGTGTCAGCCTGCGTGTCCGTCGGGCGTTCCGTACGGCGAGCTGCTGACACCGTTTCGAGCGATGGCGGAGGAGAAGCGAAAGCGATCGTTCGGCGAGCGACTCTCTCGCGCGATGGCGCTGCGCACCTTGCCTTACGCGTCGCGGCTTCGATGGGCGCTTCGTCTCTCGAAGTTGGCGAGACCCTTTCGGCGTCTCTTGCCGCGGAGCGTGCGAGCGATGCTCGAGATCGCGCCGGCAAGGCTTCCGAGGGGAGCGGAGATTCCAGAGCTCGTTCCGGCCGAAGGCGAGAAGCGGGCTCGGGTCGCACTTCTTCTCGGTTGTGCGCAGCGCGTTCTCG
>CAYZGY010000122.1:0-13683 GCA_964478085.1 uncultured Planctomycetia bacterium | reverse complement strand
GGCAAACCCACCAACCCGGGCGCCTCGCCGCGCGCCGGGCGGGCGGCCGACCCCGCCGCCGGCGCCGCCGGCGGCGGCGGAGGCGGCGGAGCACCGGCGAAGCACTGCAGAATTCCTGCGACGAGCTGTGTCGCGGTCGCTCCGCCAGCGCCGATGCCACCAATTTCGAAAGAGGTACCGAAGGAACGATACGTACCGGCATCGTTGAAGATTCCGATGTCGTATGACTGGGTGGCATTGGTGAGGGTGACGACTCCGGTGCCGCTGGGGACGAGGTGATCGACCCACGAGTTCTCACCCGAATAGGACCAGGAGCTTCCGGAAAGATCGCAACCGCTACCCGCGACACCACCGATCGTCGAGAGATCGCCCGTACCGTCGGAGACACCCAAAATCCCAAAACGGGCGTGAACCGCGGTTGCCGGATCGTAAGCCCAGGTGTCACCACCTTCGAGGTACAGGAAGGAGCCACCCGTCTCGTTCGTGAGATAACTGTCGAGCAGTGCCCCTTCCGGGGCGGTCAGGACATGGTTGTTCGGATACATCCCAAGGTTGACCCAAAGGGCCTCGAAGGCGTCAAGGCTGGCGACCGCATCAAGACTGTCGACGAGCAGGGGGAGACGGCCGTTCGCGATCAGAGCGTCGTAGAGACCCTGACCGCCGTTCGTGGCACCCGAAGCCTGCGAAGGAGCGAATACCAGGTCGGTGGCTCCGCCGCTCAGGAAGGCGCTACAGCTCACCTGTGGACTGGCATTGCCGTCCAAGGTCGCCGTCACCGAGTGAGTCACGTTACCGATTCCCGGTGCGGTGTCAGTATACGTGTCGGTCGAACCGGGCAAAGTGGCGATGGTAGTGCCGTTGCGGGCGACGATGATGCTCGAATAGTTGTCGGCATTCGTCCACGCCAAAACCACGGAGCTGCCCGACTCGGTACAGGTCAAGCCTGTCGGTCGCGGAACGCCACCGGCGACCAGAGACAACATGGTCGACAGGTTGACTCGACCCCAGCCCATAAAATTGTCTTTGCCAGGAGTGTCTTCGGACGGAATTCCGACCTGATCGTCCGCACTCTCCTGCATGATCTGCCGCACCTCCAGCGCAGTCAGCGACGACTGCACCGACAGCAACAGTGCTCCGGCGCCGGCGGCGTGCGGAGTCGCCGAGGACGTACCGTTGAAATTGTTGACGTAGTCGCCCCCGGAATAGCCAGAGCCCCCCGCGATGTCCGTTGTCGTCACCAAGGGACCGGGAGCGCAAAGATCCAGTTCAGGGCCGAAGTTGCTGCCCCACCACGTCTCGCCATCGCAGCTCGACGGGCTCTTGCGCTCATCGCAGGGGCTCGTAGCGCCGACGGCGATGGTCGAGTCGTAGGCGGCGGGATAACTCACCGACGAGTTGTTGTTTCCGGAAGCGGCGAAACACGATGCGCCCAGCCCCCCGCGTCCGGTGGTCGTCGCATAGACGAAGGCGTTCTCGATCGACGCCGACGGCGCTCCTCCGCCCCACGAGTGCGACTGGACGTCGGCGCCGTTGTCCGTTGCCCAGGTGACCGCATCGATGATCCAGTCGTTTGCGGTCCAGAAGTTACCAAAACCAAGACGAATAGGCATGATCTTGGCGTTCCAATTGATCCCAGCAAGCCCGATACCGTTGTTGCCGACCGCAGCGACGATTCCCGCGCAGGCGGTGCCGTGGGCATCGTTGTTTTCGGCGTCACCGGGATCGGCAGGAGGGGTCGAATCCGCCGTTACCGAATCGCGCCCGGCAACCATGTTGGCGGCAAGATCCGGATGGTCTACATCGACTCCCTCATCGCAGATCGCCACAACGATGCTTGACGAGCCGGTCGAGACATCCCAGGCGGAATGCGCGCGCATGTCGGCTCCAGGCGTGCCGCCGGTTTGACCCGTGTTGTTCAGATCCCACTGTTGAGCATGAAGAGGGTCATTCGGAACTGCCATCTTCCGGAGATTCCAGATCATGTTCGGCTCGGCGGCGGAGACCGTCTCGAGATCGCTGAGCTCATCACAACGCGCGAAGCACTCTGCCGGAGAGCCGTCAAAAGCAAAGTGTAAAGTCGTATCGATCGCCGGAAACTCGCGGATCAAGCGCAAGTCCGGTTGCGCCAGGAGATCGAGTACATCCTCCTCCTGCGCATCCGCGTCGAAGGTAACGAGAATCTCTGGCCGCGGAATGGCTACCGCTGTCCCGTAGATCAGCAGCGGCGCGGCAAAGACGATTCCGGGCGCCTCATGGAGCTCCTCGATCAACGACCGATGATCCTCCTCCCGCGTCGTCTCCAGAAAACGCGGGTACCACAGACCCGGATACTCCTGCGCATCCCTTGACTGGAGCGGAGCAAACCCTCCGACCTTCTCGAGAGCCGCCTCGAGAGCTCCGCGCCCAGCCTCGTCGGACGGATCGATCATCGCCGCGCAGCGCGTCGCATCCTGGACGAGCGAGGTACGCCCTTCCCCGTACCGGTAGCTCCAGCGGTAGCTTCCCTGCCTCTCGGAAAGATCGTCCTCAGCGCAGACAAAGTTGAAGGGAGGCGTCGATACCGGAGGACTTACTGGGGCGGGTCCGCAAATCGGAAAATCTGTACAGCTCAGTCCATCCTCGGTCGGATCGATTCCACAGCCCAGAAAGGGCTCCGGAAGACGCGAGGCACCTCGAAAGAGGTAGAGGAGACTCTGGACCGAGTCGCTGACGTCGACATGACCGTTGTCGTTGCTGTCGAGAGCCTTTTCGCACGTCGCCGTACGCCCTTCGAACAGATAGCCGAGGGTGAACACAACGTCGGAGATATTCAGAGATCCGTCGGTGTTCGCATCGCCACGACGAAACTGCATCGGGGCGGCCGTACGGGAAAAGGGACTCTCGAGGAGGCTGACGAGGTCGGCCTCGGACAGCTCTGTTTGAACCGTATCGAGGACTCGACCTGTCGAAACAGAGATGATTCTGGTCGTGAAGACGACACCGGGACACGACTGGGCGACGGTTCCGTGGACGAGTAGCTCAGCACCGGTCCTCTCGCCGATTTTGTTTGCCTGTCTCGGGCTCACCCAGCCACTGCCGCCGAAGGACAGAGCCTTCATGACCGTCTCGACCCGATCCTTCTGGAGCACGTTGAACCGCTGCGCGCCCCTCAGGCGACTCGACAGCTGGGCGCAAAAGGCGCGCGCCAATTGGGCTTCTTGGATCTGACTTCCAACCTCGCGAAAAGGCAGGATCGCTACCTGTACGACGCGCTGCAAGCCCGGCTCCTTTTCGAGGCTCGCAGAGAGCCTTTCTCCGAGCTGCCCGAAATCGACGTCGAGGCGTCGGTTGTCGCCCTGGGCTCGCGAAGAAATCGAGCACGACATTAACACAACAAAAAACCAAAGTGCGCCCGTCAGCGACCACGGCTTGGAGTTTCTACCGAGCTTGTGCATGACAACCTTACCTTCCGCCGTTTTTCGACGCCGCGACGAGACCCTTTGAGCCGTTGGATGAACCAGATCTGTCCGGCAGAACCCGAACAACGGGCAATGTTGGTTTATTTGGTCCCCAAGTGTCAACGGAGTTCTTTGCAGTTCCTTGACCGAGACCCTTCGAGAGCTCGCGGGCCCACCCGCGTCGGTCTTGCGCCCCTTTGTGCCAGCGATCCGAGCTTCAGCGCCTTGCAGCCGTCGAGTCTGAGACATGGAAATCCACGCGAGACTCGACGCCGACACCGACGGCGCGGCTTCACGATCCACCGTTCGGGAGAACGGCCTGGAAAGAGCGCCGAACAGCCCCTTGAAGAAGTCGATTCGGCGTCCAACCGGCCGATTCGCCCGAGCTCTCCGTCACTGAAACTCGCCAATGCTAACAGCCCCTTGAAGAAGTCGATTCGGCGTCCAAGCGGCCGATTCGCCCGAGCTCTTCGTCACTGAAACTCGCCAATGCTCCACAGCAAAGCCGAAGGCAGCGACACCGTGTGGAGTTCGCCATTCGAGGCACCCGTGGAGGCACTCGTGGAGGCACTCGGCCACAGCGCTCTGACAACCGCGTAGGAAAAGCCGCTCGGGGTAGACCTTCTGTGAAGCCCTCTCCCAATCCCCGCCTCTCTTGTTATGCTGCCCGCGGGTTCACGAATCGAAGGTCCAGACGTGGCTCGTCCAAAACGGGCCCCTAATGCGTGAATGCACAGAGGAGATCCCCCATGCTTGCAACTCGTTTTCCCACGGGTATCGGCCGCGTATTCCTCGTCGTCCCCTTTTTTTTGGGTCTCGCCAGTTCCATCCACGGCGACGCCCCGGCTGGCTACTACGACTCCGCCTCACAGCTCCGCGGCGCGGCTCTTCACACGGCGCTCCATGAGATCATCGATGATCACCAACGGTTCCCGTACACGAGCACCGCAACCGACACCTGGGACCTACTTTCGATCACAGAAGAGGACCCTGATAACGCCGCGAACGTTGTGACGATTTACCGTAACACCTCCGTAGAGAAGTCCGATCACACGCAAAGTACTGGCTGGAACCGGGAGCACACTTGGCCTTCTTCGTACGGATTCCCTGCCGATAGAGCCTGCAATTATCCATACTCTGATATCCATCACCTTCGTGCTGCCAACCCGAGCTACAACTCTTCACGCGGCAACCGTGTCTACGACTCGTGCACGAGCGGCTGCACCGAGTATCCCGCCGAAGGTCTCGCCGTCTCGAACTGGGGCATCGGAACTGGCAATAGCGGCTCCTGGCAAGTGCGCGAGGACCGTCGCGGAGACATCGCACGCTCCATGTTCTACCTCGACGTGCGCTACCAGGGTGGTGTTCACGGAACGACGGGCTGTGCGGAGCCGGATCTGATTCTCACAGATGACCGTGCCCTGATCGTATCGGACTCCAGCTCCAACCGCAGCGTCGCGTACATGGGAGTGCTGTCGACCCTCATCGAATGGCACCTCTCCGATCCCGTCGACCAGTCAGAGCTGGCACGCAATGACCTCGTCTACGAGTTTCAGGGCAACCGAAATCCTTTCATCGATCACCGCGAGTAGGTCTGTGAGGTCTTCGCCTGCCAGCTGGGCGACACGACCCCTCCCGCCCCCCCGGCCGGGCTGGCAGCGTCCCCTGCCGACTGTCGCGTCTTACTCGGCTGGAGCGCCAACTCTGAGCCGGACCTCGCCGGTTACGATATCTACCGCTCGGACGTGTCCGGTGGCCCCTACGCGAGACTCAACGATGGACTCGTGCTCGCCCCCGCCTACGAGGACGCTGACGCACTCAAGGGCGTCAGCTACCGCTACGTGGTCGCGGCGGTCGACACTTCAGGTAACGATAGCGACTTGAGCGGTGAGGTCATCGGATCAACCAACGGCACGGGCACCTGCGGCGGTGTGCCGACGAGCAAGCCGTGGATCAACGAGATCCATTACGACAATTCAGGTCGGGACATCGGCGAAGGTGTCGAGGTTGGCGGCCCCGCTGGGCTTGATTTGTCCGGCTGGGAACTCGTGCCGTACAACGGTAGGAACGGGCGCTCGTACCGGCCCGTGACTCTCACGGGTACGTTGCCCGATCAATCCTCTGGTTTCGGGACGCTCTGGTTCCCGATCTCGCGTCTACAGAACGGAGCTCGGGACGGCGTCGCACTCGTCGATGATCAGGGGAGCGTGGTGCAGCTTCTCAGTTACGAGGGTAGCCTCACCGCGACCAACGGGGCCGCCTCCGGGATGTCCTCGACCGACATCGGCGTCAATGAGCCAAGTGGCACCGCCGCGGGTGAATCACTGCAGCTCGCCGGAAGCGGCGCCGCGTATGACGACTTTTCGTGGCAGACGCCAGCGTCAGCGAGTCCTGGGGCACCCAATCCTGGCCAGACCTTCACCAGCAGTGTCGATACGCACCCTCCGGCAGCGCCGCGAGGAATCACCGCGCTCGCGGGTGACGCGACGGTGACACTCGACTGGCTCGACGGAGCCGAGGCCGATCTTGCCGGCTACCATGTCTTTCGCAGCACCGACCCGGGCGGGCCGCATACACAGGTCAACACGACGCTGCTGCTGAGGAGTGACTACAGCGACTTTGGCGCCGTCAACGGCACCGCCTACTTTTACGTTGTGCGCGCTGTCGATACTTCCGGGAACATCAGTGGCGACAGCTTAGAAGCGGGTGCCGTCCCGCGAGACGTTACCGCACCCGCTGTTCCGACCGGACTCGTCGCGTTCACCGGCGACGGCACCATAGACCTCGACTGGAACGACGGCGGCGAGACCGATCTCAGCGGGTATCAGATTTACCGCGCCACCTTCGCGGGCGGTCCCTACACGCCGCTCAACGCGACTCTTCTGACCGTAAGTAACTACGTCGATGCAGATCTCCAGAACGGGTTGACGTACTACTACGTTGTCACCGCGTTGGACACTTCGGGCAACGAGAGCCTCGCCAGCAGCGAGGTGTCGGGGGTCCCCCTGGATACGACGGCGCCGGCAGCGCCGCTCGGACTCGTCACCACGGCAGGCGACGCGATCGTCTCGCTCGACTGGGCCGACTCTCCCGAATCGGACCTCGCCGGCTATAACGTCTACGCAGCAACCGTGTCTGCAGGCCCCTTTGAGCGTCTCAACGATGCGCTGCTACCGACCCCGAGCTTCCTCGATGACTTGCTGACGAATGACACGACGTACTTCTATTCAGTCACGGCCGTCGATACGGCTGGGAACGAGAGCGCTGGCAGTGCGGCGGTAGCGGCGACGCCACGGGCGCCGACAGCAGGTACCGCTTGGATCAATGAGCTCCACTACGACAACAGCGGCGCGGACGTCAACGAGGGTGTCGAAATCGCCGGTACCGCAGGGCTCGACCTCGTGGGTTGGACTCTGGAGCTCTACAACGGAAGTAGCGGGACGGTCTACCGCACCGTCACACTTCGCGGCGCTCTGCCAAACCAAGGCGAGGGCATCGGAGCGCTCTGGTTCGACGTTGCCGGCCTGCAAAACGGCAGTCCCGATGGGCTCGCTCTCGTCGACCCAGTCGGTCGAGTCGTCGAGTTCTCCAGCTACGAGGGTACCTTGACCGCCGCCGGTGGCTCGGCTCAGGGTCTGGTTTCCACCGATATCGGTGTCAGCGAGGGCGCCACCGCGGCGCCCGATTCGTCGCTGCAGCTTTCGGGCTCCGGTACCTCCCGTGACGCTTTCGCCTGGGATGTGGCGGCGGCGACGCCGGGCTTGCCCAACCGCAATCAATTCTTCGGAACCCTGGACCTGATCCCTCCGGCGGCACCCAGCTCTCTGAGCGCGTCGGCGGGCGACGGTGTAGTCCTGCTCGACTGGGCCGACAGCGTCGAGTCCGATCTTGCGGGATACAATGTCTACGTAAGTACGGTCCCGGGTGGTCCCTACCTGCTCGTCACATCGGTGGTTTCCACGCTCAGCTCTTTCGAAGACGTCGGCGTAGTCAACGGCTTAGACTATCACTACGTCGTCACGGCCCTCGACGCGACCGGCAACGAGAGTGAGGCCAGCACCGAGGCCTCCGCGACGCCGGGTGTGGCGCCCAACGGGCTCCGCTTTGAGGCCGGCGTGGCACCGGCAGTGGGAGGCGCTAAGGTGACGATCGCGCTCGCCAACGTCTACGAGAGTCCGGTCGTCGTCACCAGCGTCAACTATTCGAACAATACCGCACCGGTGGTAACCCGGGTCAGCAACCTAACACCGACGTCGTTCGACATCCGCCTCCAGAACCCTGGCGACCTGGTCGTGGTGGCTGCGGAGAGAGTTCACTACTTAGTGGTGGAAGAGGGCGTTTGGACCTTGCCCGACGGCCGCGCCATCGAAGCCCAAGTCCTCGACAGCACGGTCACCGATGGCGCTGGCTCGTGGAATGGTCAAGCTCGGAGCTATCTCTCTAGCTACACGACACCGGTGGTCCTCGGGCAGGTGATGACCGAGAACGACCTTGAGTGGTCAACTTTCTGGTGCTCCGGCGGCTCCCGCACGACGCCACCGAACGCTTCCACCCTAGTCGCCGGTAAGACGGTCTGCGAAGACTCCTCGGTCGCACGCGCGGTCGAACTCCTCGGGGTCGTTGTGATCGAGGCGGGCACTGGTGTTCTTGCCGGCAAGCAGTACAGCGCTGGCGTAGGGACCGACACGGTACTCGATGTCACCCGGTCACCTCCTTACGAATACAGCTTGAGCCCCGCTTTCCCGACGACTCCAGGAGTAGCTCTCGTCACACAAGCAGCGGTCGACGGCGGCAATGGCGGCTGGGCCTACCTCTACGGTGACACGGCACTGTCACCGACCGCACTTCGACTGGCGATCGACGAAGACCAGATCAAGGACACGGAGCGTCGACATACGACAGAACAGGTCGGCTATATCGTCTTTCAGGAGCCCATCGTTTACGCACAGTAGCGCGGGGATTTACACAGACGGAACAGTGACACTCACGAAAGGTCGGCCTTTGCATCAGCACCGATAGCTGTAGCTGGGACGAAGAACTGTAAGCGTTTGGGTAGGTGCACAGTTTCTTGCTACCGGCCAGGCCGGGCTGAAGTCTCGTGAGACCGACGATCTTCCGGCCGCTCCACGATCCGCTCGGGCTTCGCGAGAACAGGTAAACCGCGTCCGAGCTTCGGCCGCCCTCATCGTCATCGACGCACCGACGACGACGCGATCCGAGTCCGCGGCGAGCGCGGTTCCGAAGTGGTCTCCGACACGCTTTCCGCTGCGAGGCACGAACGCCGTCGGCACCCAGGTTCCCTCGCGACCACGCTCCAACACGAACACCTCGCCGGTGTCGATCTCGCACGCGGCAGCGACCACGAGACGCCCCTCGTCCATCATCGCGAGATAGCAGCCCGCCAAAGAACTCATTCGGCGTGAAGAGCGGGCTGCCAGGATCCGAAGCAGCCGTGGTCGTAGAGGCTCGGCGAATCGATTCGTTGCGAGGCGCGCAGGTTTGTGAGGACGCTCACGAGGGCGATCACGCCAAGGACGAGAGTCCGGGGAGTCGCGCGGGTCGACATGCTTCGAGGGCTCCAAGCTATGTTCTCGAGGGTTCGTGGCTCGACAGACATTGGCCGACACGTGACAACTGTGACTCGCCGGAATCCTGGGACCTACTTCTTCGATTTTTTATTTTCCAAAGTTTCGGTCCCAGGGACGGGGATCTCCGCAGTTGGTACGTGGCGACAGCACAGGTGCCGCGCCCCAACCGACAATTCCCATGACGGAGTTCCCATGACAGACACCAAAGCGACATCCCGAACGCTCGCACGAACCATCGTCCTGATCGCACTCGCTGTCTCGACGGCACTCCCGGCCGCTCCACCCGATCGTGCGACCGCCTACGACGGATCATCGAGATGCGAGTTTCCGGATCACGCGGCGTTTCGCCCGAGCAGCGAGGTGACGATCGAGGCTTGGGTTCGCCGCGTCAACACGAGCCGTTGCGAGACGATCGCCTCGAAGAACTTTCGTGACTCGTGGTGGCTCGGATTCTGTCCGCGCCTGCGCGTCTACACCTCGGGCGGAAACTTCGTCGACGCGACCCGGGCGCTGCCGGGGAACCAGTGGTGCCACGTCGCCGTCACCGTCGACATTCAAGGCTTCACACAGTTGTTCATCGACGGGCAGCCCGCGGGAACGGGTGCGCTTCCGCCGGTCGCCCACAACACGGGGCCGATGACCGTCGGAGCGGACGTCGACGGGAGCTTCCCGTTTCTGGGGTCGATAGACGAACTTCGCATCTGGAACGTTGCCCGTGATCCGAAGGAGATCGACCGGGATCGCTTTCGCGAGATCATCGCCGCTCCGAAGCTCGTCGCCGCCATCGCGGACGGCGGTGCCAACGAGCGCGTCCACGCCCTCACCGGAACTCCGATCGGCAACCTGGCGACGTCGCCAGACGGCGTTCTCCCACACGATCTCTTCGTTCCAGAGTCGGTGTTCCCCTTGATGCTCGACGGCAAGCTCGACGCGAACGAGTACGGCAGCTCCGATCAGATTGTACTTCGCGCCCATACGCCAAACACCCTCCGCGATGCGACAGCCCGCGTCACCGCCGACGACGAGTCGATCTGGGTCGGAATCGAGGGCCTCGTGCCGGACGGCGGTGAGGTGACACTCCTCTACGATCCCGAACCCGAGGTCAGCGACACCGCGCACGCAATCGTCGTCTCGCAGGGCGGCTCGAGGACTCGCGTCTTCACGCGCGACGGGCCGAACTGGACGCCCTGCAAAGTCGACGAGGGGCCGTGCCCTGCTGTCGGCCTGCTCGACGGTGCTTTCGAGTCGGACCCCGCATCGATGGAGTTCCGCCTCTCGCGATCTCTCCTCGCGAACGGCCCCGTGTTCCGCCTCGGAATCCTGTCGACCTCGATCGACAACATCTCGGGCGAGACGCGACGCGCCCCTGGCAACGCGGACGAGTTCAGCTCGGAGACCTGGGCGCTCGCGAAATTCGCCGAGAAGGACGAGCCGGCCACCGGCAGCGGCTCGTGCGAAGATCCCTGGCGGATACCATCGTTTCCACACGTCCTCGATCTTTCGAACGCGGAGCCGCTCATCGACGATATCGAGTGCATCCCGCTCCCTCTCCCGGATGTGGACTCGTTCGTTCGATTCAACCCCTCGGAAACTGGTCGGTTCCGCATCGTCGCACGCCCCCTCGACGACTCGAACATCGCGCTCGCGATCGGGCTCGACTGCCTGCGATCCGAGGACGACTGCCTCGCAGGCTCCGATCAGAACGGATCGGGCGACGCCGAGGTTCTCCACGTCGATCTCATCGCCGGTGAGCAGTACTCGATCCTCATCTCGGATTCGTTCCTCGACGACGACCCCTCTCTCGGCGAGGTCGAGGTTCGCATCGATCCGATCGACAACGTCGACGATGAGAATCTCTTCGCCACGCGTGTCGATCTTGGCGGACCGGACGATCTCGAGCTGGTCACCGAGTCCCTGCGAGAGCTCTGGAGCTACGACGCGGAGCGACAGTGCGCTTTCGGCCTGATCCACCGCGGAGACGTCGCGGGTCTCGCCGTGCAGGGGATCGGTGTCGACCTCCACGAGCCTCCGCCGAGCTTCGAGGAGCCCGAACGCCGGGTGGCTCTGCGCTTCGATCGCTTTCGCTACGACCTCGAGACCGAAGCCGTTCGCGTCGAGCTGACGCACCCGTCCACCCCGTCCTACCCCGAACGCCGCATTGTCGTCGCGACGGGCGCGGGCGATGCCGAGTTCCTCGACGTCAAGGACACGGACGATTGGAGCGGCTCCATTCCGATCCGCGTCACCAACGAGAAAGCCGTGCGCGGCGATGGAACTCTCCATGTTCGACCGGACGAGATTCTGATCGGTCTTTCCCAGGATCCGGACGGTGGCGGCAACGCGGAGTCGACCGCCACCGCGATCGCGGTGATGGCCGGGCGCGCGCCGCTCGGGCACGTGTCCGTCGACATCGATGAGAGCGTCGAGCCGTCGATCCCCGAAACCGAGGGGCGCATCCCAGGAGAGTCGGAACGACCGCTCGGAGCGATCGAGGACGAGCACGGTGTTCGCCTCATGCTCGGTATCGAGGAGCTCGTGATCGACACGCGAGACGACCAGACCGAAGAGATTCTCGAGGCCTCCGGTGGCCGCGTCATCGATCACGGAAACGCCGCGGGAAACCAGAACAATCCCTTCCGCCTCGTCCGCTTCGACCCCGAGATCGTCGATCCGGCGCGCGCCGCGGTCGCGCTCGAGCTGCTCGGAGCGAAGGGCACCGTGCGCGTCTCGGACGAGCGCACGTTGGGTCTTCTGACCTTCTTCGCCGAGTCGCGCCTGCGCAACCTCAACGTCTCGGCGAACTGGGTGCTCGATCTCCACGCGCAGCCGCGCAGTGAGGAGCATCCGCGCGATGACGGTCAATGGGACGTGTTTCAGGACCCGAGCGCTCGGCCCGGACTCAACGCGATCCAGGGTTTCCAACGCGCCTGGATGTACACGTCGATCTTCGATCGTGACATCCCGGGCACTCGCGTCGCCGTGATCGACTCGAATTTCTGCCCGGGTCTCGAGCCCGACTGCAACGTCGTCGGCGGATACGACTTCTTCAACTTCAGCGACACGCGCTTCGGACAAGCGTTCACGGCCGGAGCCGGCGCGAGGTACCACGGAACGTCGATGGCGAGCGCTATCGGCGGACGCTTCTCAAACGGTGTCGGCATCGCCGGTGTCGGCGGTCAGGTCAGCGACCTGCTCCTCTACAACGTCGGATTTCCGCTCTACTACTTCGACGCGGCCACGGCGACGTTCGCCGCCGTAGCGAACGGCGCGAAGGTCATCAACATGAGCTTCGGGTTCCCTTGCACGTTCGCCGGGCTCAATTGGTGCGACCCGATTCTCGGCGGCATCACCTGCGCGATCCTCGGGCCGATCATCGACCTCGCGGGAATCGCCCTGTCGGGCGCGCAAGCGTTTCTGCCCTTCCCCTTGCCACCTCTTCCTCCCGGAGCGCTCTGCCCGTTCCTGATCGGATTTCTCTCGGGCTCGAACGCGGCGATCACTACGGCGATCACCACCGCGCTCGCCGCGAACGTCAACGTCGTCGCATCGGCGGGCAACCGTCTCGGCGACACACCGGCAGCCCCGGTCGAGCTCTTCTGGATCGTGCCGGCGATGATCCCCGGCGTCATCACGGTCGGCGCGACCGACCGGGACTTCCAAAACCGTGAGTACTTCGGCGCCCGCGTCGATGTCTGGCTAGAGGAGACGGGCCCGGCCTTCATGCCTTTCGGAGAGGACTGCGACGCCTGGTCCCTCGGAGTCCCGGGCCAGTCGAGCACAGCCGCCGCGATGACGAGCGGTCTGGTCGCGCTCATGCGCACGGTCAACCCAAGACTACCGGCCATAGCAGTCGCGCCGATCCTCCACTCGAGCTCTCTTCGCGCTCCCGGCGGTGACGGGCTCGTCCTGCGCTTCCTCCAGACTCACGAGGCCCTGATTCAGGCGGCTCGCCTCGACGGCCTGCCTGATCCCCGAGAGTTCGCGCCTTCCTTCGGGTTCGACGAGGCTGATCCCGCGATTCCCACCGTTTGGCAGGCCGGGCTCGGATCCTGGGTGCGTGCGACGCCTCACCCGAGCGCGGACACCCGCGAAACGGCGATCCAGATCCCGATCGCGGAAGCGCTCGCGGGCACCTTCCTCCATGACGACGCCGCGATTCATAGCTTCACGCCTCCCGGGCGCAGCAACGACCAGGATTGGTTCGAGCTCGGCGCGGACGTCAACGAGTGCGACCACTTCGAGGTGACGGTCGAGCTCGAGTATCCGACCGCCGGTGGCGAGCTCACTCTCAGTCTCCCCGAGCTGCCGACGAGGAGCACGGTGGATGGGTTGACGCGCAAGCGCTGGGTGATCCCGAACGCGGTCCTCTCCTGCGGCCTTCTCTTCCAGGTCGAAGGCGACGACAACTTCTATCGACTTCGGGTCTCCGCGACGTCCTTGTCGCGATTCGCGAGCGATGCGTACGAAGCCAACGAGACGCACGAGGACGCCGCGCTGATCGGCCCTGGCGAGTTCGTCGAGGTCGACACCACTTCGAATCTCCAGTACCGCGCGCTGATCGAAGACCTGACGATTCACTGCGCCGGCGACGAGGACTGGTACCGTATCCGTCTTCCCAACCTCCCCGAGCGGTGCGTCCGAGTCCGCTTGCCTTGCGG
>CAYZGY010000121.1:0-13856 GCA_964478085.1 uncultured Planctomycetia bacterium | reverse complement strand
TGTTCTTTCTCTCCCTGTCTAATATTTTCTTCGACGTGGCAGGGCTTGTCGCGCGCGTCGACGAGTTTCTCGATAGCGAAGCGTCGATCGTCGACGCTCTCGAGTTTCGCGCGGCGCTTCACTGAGATCGACGTGTCGAAAAAGGCCGTATCGCAATACCTCGAACGCCACGCGGAGGCCGAGATTCACGCAGTGGAGAGCCTCGAGGGCGAGTGGGACTTCGTCGTCGTCCTTCCCGCGTGTGGTGAGGACCCGGATCTTCTCGACACATTCGAGAGTGTCGATCTCGGGACACGTCGCCTGCTCTGCGTTCTGGTCGTCAATCGTGTCGAAGGCTCGAGCGTCGATCGTCGTGAGAGGAATCGGCGTGTGCTCGCCGCCGTTCGCGAGGGAGGCGATCGTTTGATCTCGATCCCGGCCGAACATCCCATCGAGCTCATCTCGCGCGGAGAGATCGACTGGCTCGTGATCGACCGTGACGCCGAAGGTCATGCCCTTCCCGAGGGGCAGGGTGTCGGACTCGCGCGAAAGGTCGGCTGCGACGTCGCGCTGGCCGCTTGGAACGCGGGTCGCGTTCGCTGTGAGTGGATCTGGACGACGGATGCGGACGTGCGCGTGCCGCCCGATTACTTCGACGTCGAGTCAGCGCTCGGCGAGTCCGCTTCGAGGATCAGCGCGGTGACGATGCCTTTTCGCCACGAGGTCGACCTATCGACCGTCGAGGGTCGTGCGCTCGGCGTCTACGAGGTGCGTCTGCGCTACTACACTCTGGGCCTCGCGCGCGCCGGCTCTCCGTACGCCGTCGAGACCGTCGGGAGCACCTTCTGCATTCGCGCTTCGTCCTACGCGTCCGTGCGCCGCTTTCCTCGACGAAATGCCGGCGAGGACTTCTACTTGATCAACAAGCTCGCGAAGGTCGGAGGCGTGACCTGCCCGAGGCTCTCGCCCATTCGCATCCGCCAGCGCGAGTCGGATCGAGTGCCTTTCGGGACGGGGCAGGCCACCGCGGAAATCTCTGCTCTCGACGACGCCGAGAGCTACGCGGTCTACTCGCCCGAGGTCTACATCGCGCTCGAACGATGGATCGCCATCGTCGATGAGTTCGTATCGCGACGAAATCTGGACGCCACGCTGTCGCGAATTCGGACTCCCCGGGATCCCCTCGATCGAATCGTGATCGAGGCGCTCGGTGCCGCGGAGATCGAGCAGCGGTTCGTCAAGCTCTGGGCGCAGCACTCGCAGTCCGAGACGTTACGGCGCGCGCTCCACACCTGGTTCGACGCGTTTCGCACCTTCAAGTTCGTGCACGCGTTACGCGACCGCTTCTACCCATCCATTCCGATACGTGATGCTCTGCAGAAGTCGGAAGAGTTCTCGGAGATGTCAGATCTCCCGCTCGATTCACTGATCGATGCGATGTTCCGAAAAGAGAGCGAGTTGATCGGCCGAGTCTTCGGAATCGCGTGACAAGCAGCGTCAGCCGCCGATCTTCTTCGAACCAGTCATCCGAAAAACTCTCATCGGTAAGAGTACGGATCGGTTATCGGGCAAGGCGATTGGGAGGGTAAGAAACTACATTGTATTCTTCGAGGGAGATTTTCCGCGGATGGGGTATTCGCGCGTCTTTCGAAGGTCCATGTCCACGCCAAGCGCCCTACGCTCCATCACGATTCTCTTCGTCCTCGTTTCGCTCTACGCAGGCCTGACGCGGCCCGTGTGTGGGGACACGATCGTGCTCAAGAACGGCAATGTTCTCGAGGGTGAGGTCATCGCTGAGAACAAGAAGTTCGTCGTGATACGAATGCCGTCCGGGATCGCGAGCTTCCCGCGACGGCACGTCAAATCGATCAAGCGACGTAAGCGCCCTTCGGATGGCGTAAGGCCTGCGCCGGGCAGCGAGACCACACGGGAGGAGGCGCTCACGCCGAGAATCTCCGCCGTCTACCTGCGAGACGGTCGACAAGTTCCCGGACGAGCCTCGGAGGAGATCGGCGAGCGCGTCTCTGTTCGCACGCCCTACGGGGCGGTTTCGTTCTCGAAGTGGCTCCTCGATTCGGGAGGCGAGATCGAGCAGGCGTGGTCTTTCGCGACGGAGCTTACGGACCCGAATGACGAAGTCCTTCTTGCAGAGCTCGAACGTCGTCACGGCGCGGTTCTCGTGCGACAGAGAGGTCTCGACAAGGGGCTCCGAAAGAAGATCGACAGTGCGACAAACGAGCTGCGCCAGCTGCTCGTCGCGCGAAACGTCGGGGAGCTCGTGAACTTCTCGCGTCGAATGTACCAGATGCAGGCGCAGTTTCCGGCTCATGAGCGTGGCCGTATTCGCGATCTTTCCGGGAAAGCTCTGAAGAGCGCGATCGAGATCTCATTGGGCGAACGACGGAGAATCCCGCCTCAGAAGCTCGTTCGCATGTACTTCGAGCTTCACCGGACGACATACTCCGCGGAGTATCGCGAGATCGGGCGCTTCGAGATGAAGAAGACGATCGATCCTCTCTTCTCTACGGACCCGATTCGATGGTCGCGGCCGCTTGGCTTGCTCGACTCTGTCGAGGGACACGACTGGTGGAGCGAGTTCGAGATCAGCCAGTCTGACGGTTGGCGTCGAACGACCGCCGACGCGGAGTGGTTCGAGGGATCTCCGCTTCCGAAGCTCTATCGAGTCGTCAGACCGGGAGGAGACCCGATGTTTCTTGCCGAGCCGCCGGTGTCTCCCGACGGCGTCAGTTCGGTCTGGATTCCGACGGTCGACAAGAAGGAAGACGGCAGCTCGAGCGATCCCTATTGGTACCGGGTCTTTTGGTGTCCGCTCGAGCAGCAGTGGAAGCGAGAGACCGTCACCGAGGATATCGCTGCGTGCATCCGGTCGATCGCGACCTACATCGGTGCGCAGATTCGCCGTGAGCGGATCGATACCGGAGAGGTCGGATTTCGACTCAAGGAGTACAACCGGATCCTCGACGATGTCGCGCTCAACCGATTCGACCCGCGAAAGAAGGCGCTCAGGCGATACTACGAGCCGCATTTCGAGCGCGCCAATGAAGTGCTGGGCAAGCTCTTCGAGGTCAACTCGAGGACCTTGCGTCGTCGCCTTCACTACTGGCCGATCTACTTGAAGCTGCGCAAGCTGCAGGATCTTCTCCTGCAGATCGAGAGAGGCGTACCTGTCGACCTTGCGCCGTTCGCCGTCGCGCCGGCGGTGACCGACGTCCCAGACGAAACCACCGTGGGCGAGGTCGAGAAGCCGATTCTCGCCGTGTTGACCAACTGGGATATCCACGCTCGCGTCGCAACGCTCCGCGGCGCGCCCATCCGCGAGATGCGTGCGTCGAAGGAGGTCGCGGCATGTGTGCAAGAGCTTGCCGCGAACGACCTCACGCTTCCCGAGGTTCGTCAGGCCGCTCAGGAGCTCCTCGCGACCTGGCGCTCAGAAGAGAAGGCCGAGAAGAAAGACGCCGAGGCGGAATAGAATGGTGCTGGTCGGGGTGAATCGATCGAGCGAAGCTCGATCGAGAGGGGGCTTCCCGAAAGCCCCCTGAGCTAATTGCTCTGATCTGAAAAAGCTCCTTTTTCAGATCAGAGCTTCCAGCCCTTTCGATACTCGCGTTCGACGTACTGCGCGGCTTCCAGGCAATTGGTCGCGCGGAGCTTCGTGTCGTCCCACTCGAGCTTCTTGCCGCCGGCGCGGTACGAGACGTTTCCGAGGAGAACGGTCTCTGCGAGCGCGCCGCTGTAGTCGAAGTTGCAGGTCGTCTCGCCCTTTGTGCGGATCGCCTCGAGCCACTCGCGCTGGTGCCCGATCGACTTCGGAATGGCTCGAACTCGCTTCTGCGCCTCTGCGAGCGCGTCCTGATCGTCGATGAACAGCTTCTTCGAGTGGTAGTCGGAGAGGATTCGACCTTTGTCGCCCTCGAAGAGAATCGCGCTGCTCTTGCCGTAGCTCTCGGCGCCATCGGGCTTCCAGCCACCGTGGTACCAAGTCAGATGCACGGGCGGCTGATTGGCGCGCTCAGGGTACTGGTACTCGACACGCATCTTGTTCGGCACATCATTCTCGCCAGCGTAGTCCTTGATCCCGGTCGCGTGAATCGAGGTCGCGTTGCGAAGGTCGAGCGCCCAGGGGGGGAGGTCCATGAAGTGGCAGCCGAAGTCCGCGAGGACACCGCCGCCGAAATCGAACCAGTAGCGCCACTTGAAGTGGAAATGCGAAGCGTGATACGGCCGAAAGGGTGCCGGGCCGAGCCAAAGGTCGTAGTCGATGTGGTTGGGTGGCGTGCCTTTCTTCGCACGGACACCGTCGGTGTGTGGAACTCCGCCCATCCAAACGTGGACTCGCCGAACGGCGCCGATCGCGCCGGCGCGTACGAGCTCCACCACACGACGATAGTTCTCGCCCGAGTGGATCTGCGTACCCATCTGCGTGACGCAGCTGTTCTTCTTCGCGACCTCTCGCATGGTGCGCACTTCGTGCACCGAGTGCGCGAGCGGCTTCTCGACGTAGCAGTGGAGGCCCTGACGCATCGCTTGAACCGCTGGGAGCGCGTGCGTGTGATCGGGCGTCGCGACGAGCACGGCGTCGAGATCCTTGCGCTCGAGCATCTTGCGGAAGTCTTTGTACGTCGCGACGTCGCGTGGGACCTGGTTCTTCTTGATCAGGTCGTTCTTCGTGTTCCAGAGATTCTTCACGTCGACGTCGCAGAGCGCGACGATCTGCTCGTGTGCGACGCGATCGACATTCGCTTTGCCGCGACCGGCCACGCCGACGATGCCGAGGCGGATCTTCTCCGAAGGAGCTTTCGGTTTCTCGGGAGCGGCCTCTGCGGTCTCTCCGAGGACACTTGCGGCTGCAGGAATGGCGGTGCCAGCGGCGAGTGCGCGCTGGAGGAATTCGCGGCGGCTTTGACTGTCGTACATGTTCGTTCTCTACGATTCGACGGTTTGATGTGCCTTTCAGATTGCGTGAGACGCTCGAAACGGTCAATCGAGATATCTGAACGTGCTATCATTCCGCGCATGCGCGAATCGAGGTTCTTCGAGAGTTTCACACCGCTCCTCGCATCGGCGGACGTCGTCCGCGCAGCACGCATCTATCCCGGTGGTGCGAATCTCGATGAGCTCATCGGAGAGAAAACGAAACGCGAACCTGGTTGGCACTATCCCGAAGCGTGGGTTTTTTCGCCTTCCGCGGCGGTCAATCCGGGCAGTGTACGGAGCGACGAAGGGCGAACGATCATCTACGATCGCGAAGGCGAATCCTACGGCTGGTCGAGGTTCCTCGAGCTTCGGGGCGACGACGTTCTCGGGGGCGGGTCGCTCGAGATCACGGTGAAGATGCTCGACGGGAGCGTCACGCTGCCGAAGGAGTTTCACTTCCGCGACGGAGACCGCGAGAGTCTACGGGCGTTTCCGCGGCTTTCGGAGTTTGCCGGGACCGTGATCAAGCCGGAGATTTGGATTCGACATCCATCGGGAGATGACGATGCATCCTCCGCTTACTTCGGTTTCCGCGAAGAAGTCTCTCGAGAGAGACTCGCGATCCTCGCGGAGGCGGGCGGCGCGGCACTCGAGCCCGCGATGAACGAGGTCTGGCTCGACCCGGGCGAAGCGCTCTACGTTCCCGGGGGCGTCGTTCACAGTCTCGGCAAGGGGCTGTACTTCGAGGTTCTCGCCGACGGTGATCTCAAGGTGACGCTCGCGCGAGAGTTCGCCGGGCGGGAGCTGTCGATCGAAGATCGGCTCGATGCGCTCTATCGCGACGGAGACGATTCGATCGACGCAGCCTTCGATTTCGTCGACTTCGGCCCGCACGATTCCGAGTTCCTCTCGCGTCATCGTTCCGACGGGAGCTACGACACGCCGTTCTTCTCGACGCGCTGGATTCGGGTGCCGCCCGAGCATCGGAGTCACTTCGAAAGCGGCTACCCGCACGTCATCGTCTGCGCGGCGGGGGAAGGTCGGGTCCGGTCGCTCGACGCTGGGCTTCGCCTCGGTACTCGTTCCACCGACTTCGCCGAGTTCGAGCGCACCAAGACCTGCCGGGCCGCGATCGTTCATGGCTCGACGCGTCGCTACTTCGTCGACAACACCGGCGACGAGGATCTCGTCCTGCTCGCGGCGTTCGGGGCTATTCCTTCTTCGGGGAATCCCCTTCGATGACCTGCTTGCGGAGATCAGGGCCGAAGGCTTCGAGGAGCGAGTCGAGAGTCGACGGGGAATTCGAGTATGGCCTGCGTTGGGTGATTCGTGATGACTCGCGTCGGCTTCAATTGCGTGCCGCGGGCCGTGATGAGAACCGTCTGGCTCGGAATGATCGTCCCATCGCAGCGGAGATCGAGGGAGACATTGCGCCGGCCGTCCGACTCGGAGATGAACGCGCCGTCGAGAGTGAACTTCGTGCCCTCGAGGTCGACGGTCTTCGGGCGATCCTTCTGTGCGAGCGAGATCAGGGAGTCTTCTCCTGCGCCGACGATGCGCACGGCCAAGCGGTAGTCCTCGAAAGAGCCGTCGAGCTCATGGTCGCTCATCGAGAGTTGAAGGAGCTCGAAGCTGGGTCCGACCAGTCTCCTGTCGTGGAAACGGTCATCGAGAGAGATTCGATGGCCTCGCGGGGAGACGAGAGAAGCGAAGGACCGACTGTCGGGTGCGCTTCGATCGCTCGAGCTCTACGCCTCGGATCTCGATCGCGGCGTCCCAGTGGTCGGAATCGCGTTGTCTGCGAATCTCGCGTATGCGAGCGACTCCGCTCCCGATCTTCTGCTCGGTCCCGAGGAGTCTCGACAGCGATTCACCGACGTCTCGAGGCTTCCACGAGCGCGGGACGGAATAGCGCGCGGTGAGCTCGATCTTGTCCGCCGCGAATCCCTTGGGCCCGACCGGGAAGGGAAGCGGTAAGCTCTGAGCGCCCGGGCTGAGGTGTCTGACTCTGTTCTTGCCGCTCTTGACCGGTACTCTCGTACCGTTCGAGAGAGTTGCGACAGCGTTCCACGAGTCGAATCGAAGTCCGATGAGGCGAGGCTCCACCCACACGTCTGCCGTCGGAGATTCGAGGACGTGGTGGGAAGCGAATCGAGCACCGAACGAACCCGTGTAGATCGGCTCCCCGAAGTGCCGCGGTGCGAACATCTCCGGTTGAAACGGGAACGGGCTGTCGGGATTCGGACGGGGGCTCGGAAGGCTTTTCTGGATCCGGAGCTCGCCGGCTCGGCTCGCGTGAATCTCGCTGTCGGTCTGTGCGCAGATCTTCGAGATGAACTCCAAGAGTGGCAGGTCGTCCGCAGTGATCGTGTTCGGTGTCACGCGCAGCTTGCCCACGGTGCCGCGAGGCGCACGTGAGCCCCGCTCGATGTCCTCGATGCTTCGTTCGAAACGCGAAGCGCTCGATTTCGGTCTTGTGGTGTCGCCGTCCGGAATCTTCCACTTCGGTACCGCTTGGAATCCCTTCCTTCCCTGGAAGTACGGTGGCGAGCTCTCTGCGGGCTGAAGCTTTCGATACGCGACAAGATCGCGCGCCATCTTGTCGACACGGGCCTTCTCGGACTCGGCGAGGTTCGTCGTCTCGTTCGGATCCTCGTCGAGACGGAAGAGGTACACCTCGTGATTCTCGGTGTTCCACTCACCGCCCGAGATGTCGGGCCCTCGAACGATGAGCTTCCAGGGTTCGCGGATGAGCGCGGCGCGTTCGCTCTTCGGTCCTTCCTGACCGTGGTAGACGAAGTACTCGAACTCGCGTTTCGCATCCGTGCGGAGCACGTCGATCACGTTTCGGCCGTCGAGGGGTTTCGTCGGGAGCTTGCTGAGGACGTCCGTCGATTTCGGATCGACGAGGCCGAGTAAGGTCGGGAGGATGTCGACGCACGAGATCGGCTGCGTCACCTTCTTGCCCTTCGGGAGTCCCGCCGGCCAGCGCACAGCCGCGGGAACGCGGATGCCGCCCTCGAAGATCGTCAGCTTGTTGCCACGCAGCGGAAGGTTGTTGTCCCGGACCCCTTTGATCCCGCCGTTGTCGCTGAAGAACCAGACGATCGTGTTCTCGCGCACGCCGGCGTCGTCGATCGCCTCGAGGATGCGTCCGATTCCGTCATCCATGCACTCGATCATCGCGCGGAGGATGCGTGCGTTCTTCTTCTCGATTCCGGCGTATCGCTCGATGTACTTCTCGGGCGCTTGAAACGGCGAGTGCGGTGCGTTGAACGGCACGTAGCAGAGGAAGGGGCCGTCCTTCGCTCGCTTGCGAACGAAGCTCGCGGCCGCGTCGGCGATGAGATCGGTGGCGTAGCCCTCTGCATCCGAGGGCTCATAATCGTGATGCCAATCACGCTCCTTCGCGCGCTTGAGCTCGAAGTAGTCGATCGCGCCGTTGTAGTGTCCTTCGAATTCCGTGAAGCCGCGTTCCAGTGGATGCCACTGGCGTTGACGATGACCGAGGTGCCACTTCCCGAAGACGCCGCGGTGCTTGTACGACGCAGCGCCGAGCACCTGCGCGAGCGTGACCTCCTTCGGGCTCAGGCCGAAGTCGCGCCACGGAGGTATGACGGCTCGTGCCATCCCGAAGCGAATCGGATAGCGGCCCGTCAGGAGAGCCGCGCGCGTCGGCGAGCACATCGGACAGACGTAGAAGCGGTCGAGCTCGACACCGTCGCGGACTAGCGAGTCTATGTGCGGCGTGCGGACGCGGTCACTGTGGTAGCCGACGTCGGCCCAGCCGAGATCGTCGGCGAGCAGGATGACGACATTGGGGGACTTCGTGCCCGCGTCTTGCGCAAGTGCGGTGCTCGAAGCCAAAGCGAGAAGCACCGCGGTAGCGAGCGCGGAGCTTCCTTTTTGGATCGACGATTTCAATGGGACTGCCTCAGGGACAAGAGAGGTACGACTCGCACGGGAACGGCTCGCCCGTCGGATCGTGACCGTAGTCAGGATAAGGAGCCGGCGGAGCATCCCCGCCGATGAAACGATAGCTGAAGAGAAAGACGGCATCGGAGAGGTCCTGCTTGCCGTCGTCGTTGCAGTCGGCAGCCGCGATGCACGAGACGAGCCGGCCACCGCGGAAGAGTCGATTGAGAATCGCGATGACGTCGGAGAGATCGGCGTTGCCGTCGTCGTTCGCATCGCATCGATGGAAGAGCGGTGGGGTCTCCGGCAGAAACTCGACTTCCATTCCGATCGTCGAACAGAAGCCACGGCCGATTCCATCGATGCTCACGAAGTTCGAGACGTTCTGGCCGCTTCCGATGAGCCCGTCGCGAAAATCGATCGAGCCAGAGACCGCCGAGTCGGTGATCGGCTCGTGGGAGGCGAGCCCGATGCCGAGGAGAGGGGCTGTGCCGACTGCAGGTAGGGTCCAGCGAGGGCAGAAGCACAGGACGATTCAGACCCTCCGCGAGAATCGGTTCTCAGAGGCAACTCTCAGCGACAGTTCGTCTCGCAATCCGGCGCCGCGATGCACTCCGTGCCGCGGGTTGGCCCCGGACCACCCTGGTACAGGTACGCGAGGAGGTAGATCACATCCGTCACGTTCACCTCGCCGCTTCCATCATTGTCGAAAATGATGAGGTTGTCACCTGAATCCAGGTCGGCTCCGGCACACGGGAGGTCGCCGCCAACTCCGAGGAAGAGACGTCGGACCAGCCAGAAGGCGTCCGAGATGTTGATCGATCCGTCTTGGTTCGAGTCACCAGGCGTCTGACGGCTGACGAGACCGGGGAGACCCGGATCGCCGGCGCCGGGCGTTCCGCCGGAAACCGTACTCGGAGACCAGCTCCCCGACCGATTCCAGGTGTTCGACGAGGCGAGCAGATCGATGATGTTGAGCGAGTCTCCGCCACCGTCCGTCGTCGGATACCAGGTGTCCTGGTAGAGGAAGTTGTGGATCGGCTCACCCAGGGGGCCTTCGACGACAACGCGCTCGCCACCGTTCTCGAGTCGACCGCTGTACTCTCCGGCGACGAAGATGCGTTCGACGTCGTACCGTTCGGCAAACGCTTGAATGTCTTGGACGAGCACGACGTACTCGCCGGGCTCGAGCAGCACCTCGACGTTCGGGTCGAACGTAAACTCGATCGCGCCTCGAATGCGGACTCCCGCGAGCGACAGCGGGGAGTCGCCAGTGTTGACGAACTCGATGAACTCGAAGTTCTCGTCTTCGAAGGAGCTGTCGGCTGGTGGCTGCTCCGGGTGATAGTGGACCTCGGAGACGACGAGCGTCGGGAGCGACGTGTAGAACGTGCGGACCGTCGGCGGGCTCCAGTCGTTATTGTTCACGCGTGCGCGCGCCGTGATGAGGGTCGTCTCGTCGAGCTGGATCGACCCCGTGTAGCGTGTCGCTCCGGCAGCGATACCCCCTCCACGGGCGCGCGGGTCTCCGCCGTCGAGGGTGTAGTAGACCGTACCCGTCGTCGCGGACATCGTGACCGTACGTCCCGGATTGATCGCACCGCCGTTCGGCGAGAAACGCGGCGGAGTGCGGAATTGAGAATCCATCCAGTTCGCTCGTGTGTGCAGCCAGTTGATGATGCGGTTCACCTCGGGTCGGAATCCCGCCGCCGAGATCTGGTTCCACTTCGCCGAATCGCGAGGAACGGCGTTCTGAATGTTGTTCGCCATGGTGTTCATGACGAGCGAGATGTTGCTGTTGCTCACCGGCGGCAGCGGATTCTCTCCGCCCTTCGCGTTCGACAGGAAGTCCGTGCGGAACATGTTCCAGCGATCGCGGTAGAGCTGCATGAAGTCCGGGTCGTCGAAGAGGCGTCCCCACCACGGGTAGCCGAAGTAGTTTGTGCCGCCGTCCCAGCCGGTCGGGTTGTTGTCGCGACCGTCGGTCGAGTCCATCGAGCGGTCGAAGTCCCAGATCGGTCCGTACTCGATGAGCCCTTCACGATCTTTGTAGAAGTGCGTGCTCAGACGCAGCGCGTCGGCGTTCTTCGTCAGCACGTTGAGGAGGTGGTGGTCGACCCACGACTCGGGGTCGATGTAGCGGCGATAGCCGTTCACCGGATCACGGAAGTTTCCGCCGTTGAGCGCGCTGCCGAATTGGTTGAAGTAATTCGTCAGCCAGGTGCGTTGCGCGCTCGAGATCTCGCTCTCCTTCGGATCGTTGTACTTGATCGACTGGCCCGCGGCACCGAATCCCGAATCGCCGGGATCGGCGCGGTCGATCTTGAGCATGTAGCCGCCCGAGATCTCCGGCATTTGCGTGTCGCCCGAATCGAGCTCCTCGACGTCGACACGGTTCCTTCCGCGCGTAACCTTGTCCATGAAGGAGTAGATTCCGCGGTAGTCGCCGCTGTCGAGCGCTCCGCCACCCATGTTGAAGTACACCTCGACGTGACGCGTGCGCGAAGCCCAACGACCGCACTCTCTGCTGATCTGGTAGATCATCGGATTGCGTAGATGGATGCGGTCGAAGTTGTACGCGCCGTAGAGGACCCAGTCGGCCTCCGCCGGCATACCGAGCGGCTTGACGCTGTTATCGTCCTCGTCGTTCTCGTCCCAGAACTCGAGCGTGTAGCTCGCCTTGTCGCGACCACCGGTGCTCGACCCGCGCGTCTTGATGCCGAAGCGTTGCGCGAGCGCCGGAGCCTCGGAGAACGAGGTCCGGCCGTCTTCGCCGGGCTCGTAAATCGCCATGAAGGCGCCTTGGAACGTGCCGCCACCGGGGCGCCCGCGACCGTTGTTGTCGATGACGATGACCGGCAAATCGGAGCGGAAGTTGCGGACATTCGAAGCGAGGAAGATGTAGCTCTCGCTGACGATCGGGCTCACCGAGCCGTCGGGCTCGAACGCGCGCGCACGGACCCACGCCGACGACGAGATGTTGAACGGAGCGGTGTAGAGCGTCGACGACGTCGTCGGGACGCTGCCATCGGTGGTGTAGTAGACGTCGGCCGCCTCCGATTCCGACGAGATCGAGATCGCCGTCCTGGCGGAGATCACGCGTCCGCTCGGGATGATCTCCGGCGGGGCCGTCAGTCCGACGACGCCCGGAAGGTTGCCAGAGCCTGGGGTCGGGTCGGGGAAGAAGAGGACATCGTTTCGATCGAGCTCACCGATCGTCGTGCTCTCGAGCTCGGGGAAGATCAGGAAGTCCGAGCTGCCCGTCGAGCGGTTGAGTCCGTGAATCGCGAGGACGTTCTCGCCCGCGACGAGAGTTCCCGGCGGAACGATGATGTCGAACTGCTCGAAGACGACGGCGCGCGAGTCGTCGTTCTGCGCCGACGAGGCCGAGTCCCACGAGACGAACCCGGTCATGTTTCCGCGTGCGACCTCGACACCATTGATGTAGGCGACGAAACCGTCGTCGTACTTTATCTGCATCGTCATCGCGCCGAGACCGGTCGGATCGTCGACGTCGAACGGGAAGCGGATGTAGCAGCCCGTCCGCTGCCCCGACATGTCGCCTTGGACGTCGGTCTTGATCAGGGAGTCGTAGGTCGACGCCGTGTCGTAGCCGACCCCCGCAGTGCCCGATCGCCAACTCGAGTCGTTGAAATCGCGCTCGGTCCAGTCCGTTCCGAGGTTCCCTTTGGTGGGAACGAGGACGCGGCAGGGTGACTCACCCGTCAGGAGCGGCGTGTGGGTCGAGTTCTGCGAGAGGCCGTACGAGAATCCCGGTGCCTGCGCGGGATACGGAGCGAACTCGAAGTGGACGGTCTCTCCACCGGGCTCGACGAGCGCGCAGTATTCTCCGTCACCGTTGAGCTTGAAGTCCGCGTGGAGCTCGCTATTCGGATCGCGACGGTTCTTGTCCGAGCACCAGACGACGAGGAAGCCGCCCGGCGGAATCGTCACCGCGGGGAAGCCCCACTTGGCGAGATTGAGGGCGTCGTCCGTCAGGAACCAGCCGTCCATGTCGCACGGCTCGTTGCCCGCGTTGAAGATCTCGACGAAATCCGGTGTGTCACCGTCCTGGTCGCGGAACGAGTCGTTGATCGCCATCAGCTCCGAGATGACGAGATCGCCGGCGGAGGCGGAGCCGGGAGCCGAAAGAGCGATCGTGAGCGCGAAACCGAAAACGATGAGAACAGTGACGATGGAACGAGAGCGAGCGTGCATCGCGTACTTCTTCTCCCATCCTCGTGGAGGGAGACCTGTGGGGGCGTTGACTGGAGTTTTTCGCAGGCGACCCCGAGACCGCGCATCCGACCGGCAGGGCAAGGCGATTGTTAAGATTCTAAGAGTAGAGCGCCGACCGACCGAACAAAAACAAATTGTACCGCCTGGGGTGGGTGTTCGCGTCGAACGAATCGTCTCGCTTATCCACTCGAAGCACTCTTTCAACGGACTGCTAACGAATCAGAAACAGACCTCGTGAGCGAAGCAGTCGAGCTCGGGCAATCCCGACTGGGCGTTCTCATTCGTGTCGCAGTCCGGGAAGGGGCCCAGCGGCACACCACCGCCGAGGAAGCGGTAGAAGAGCAGGAAGCTCGGATCGCCGATGTCGAAGACATCGTCGCTGTTGCAGTCGAGCGACGCGGGGCAGTCGTGACTGCCTTCGATCCGGAAGAGCATGTTGAGCATCAGGACTGCGTCGGAGAGATCGGCGGTCCCGTCGTAAGAGAAGATGGTCGCGGCGCGGACGCCCTGACGTCCGTCGAAGACCTGCTATTCGCGACCGGCGCCGCGAACGTCCTGCACTTTCACAACGGACGCGGATCGCAGGAGGGGCTGTTCGCCGGACCTCGCAGAGCACGATCAAGCGGGCAGCGCTTTGGGTGCTCGAGCAGATCGGAACGTCTCGAAGACGTGTCATCCAGAGAGCCGGCCGACTGACTCGACCGGGTGGCACGTCGACGCTGACTTGCTCCGCGAATAACAGCCCGTTGAAGAAGTCGATTCGGCGTCCAAGCGGCCGATTCGCCCGA
>CAYZGY010000120.1:0-13989 GCA_964478085.1 uncultured Planctomycetia bacterium | reverse complement strand
CGGCGACGCGCCTCGGCGCGGGCGCTGCCGACGTGGTTTTTTCGATTGGTCGTAGTCGTCGACGAAGCTGGAACCTGCGTTCCACCACCGAGATGGAGTGCGAGCGAGCGGATTGTCGGGAATCGAAAGAGGTCGATCGGGGAGGTGTCGACTCTCGCGACGTGGCGGATTCGCTCGACGGTTTTCAGCGCCAACAGCGAAGTTCCGCCCGATTCAAAAAAGCTCGTTGTCAACGAGACCGACTCGATCTCGAGAACGTCGCCGAATACGGTAGCGATCATCTTCTCGAGTTCAGAGACGTGGAGGCGATCCGTCGCGATCGCCGTCGTTGACGAGTCTTCGGCGGGATGTGTCGAGTCGGTTCCTCCGATGGAGAGTATCTGGCCGGGTACGCCGACGACCGTCGCACCGGCAGGTACATCTTCGATGACCGCTGTGTTGGCGCCGATTGTCGCGCCTCGTCCGATCTTGATCTCCGGGAGAATCGAAGCGTTCGTTCCGACGTAAACCTCGTCTTCGAGCTCGACTCGTGCGTTGAGCACGGCTCCCGACGCGATGACACAACCTCTGCCCACACGCGCTTCATGACCGACCACGGCCCCCATAAAAACGACGGAGTCGGGGCCGAGGAATGTCTCCGGTCCCAGAATCGCGTTTTCGTAGACGACGACGCCTGAGTCGTAACTCGCACCGAGTATGTCCACTCGCGGGTGTACCAGCTTGGCGGCCGGAACACCACTCGAGAGAATCCGCGAAGCCACCGCTGCGCGGCCGGTCGTAGTGCGAGCCACGAGGTTGGAGACTTCCGATTCGCCCGATTCGGCGGCCTCGAGGTCCGATATTGGGCCGACGATGTCGACGCCGAGCAGTGACTCGCCGAGCTTGTTCGGATCGTCGTCGAGCAAAACGATCTCTTTCCAGGGGCGCCGCGCCTGACGGATCTTGAGCGCCAAACGCACTCCTTCGGAATTCCCCGCACCGCAGAGGTACAGAGTCTTTGTCCTCGTACGGGCTTCGGAAAGCATCATTCCTTTTCCTCCAGGCGTACGCGTTCCGCCGCGCCGACCATCCAGTCCTTGCAGTCGTGACATCGATCGGGCAGATCGCCGAATCGTCTCGCGAGATGGAGATCTCGATACTGCCCGAGCCTCTGCCACAGCGTCACGATCGAGGTGTCGCGGACGTTGCCCACGCTCTCGTCGCCTTCCATGTCTCCGGGGCAGCGTGGGACCGTTCCGTCCCAGAAAACGTGCATCATCGTCATCGCCCAAGGGCACGGGATCCGCTCGTCGTCGGGCACGTCGAGGGGCGTTTCGAATTTGCCGCCCCAGCTGAGCTTGTGGCGGAGTTTCAAAGTCGCGCCACGCTCGAGCCAGTGTCGTCGGAAATCTTCGAGCTCGTGCTCGTTCTCGTCCATGATGATGTACTGCACCATGACGTCCGTGCCGTCGAGTGCGTCTGGGCGGCTTCGGCGTAGATCCAGCAGGTACTCGATGTTCGATTAGAGGACACCGCGCGTTCCCCCGACGCGAATGCTCGCGTATGTCGAATCGGAGAACGCATCGACGCCGAACACGATTCTCTTGAAGCCCGCGTCGAGAACCGGAGCGGCAAGATCCGGCGTGAGGAGCATGCCGTTCGTGTTGAGGTTGATGGCCTGAAGTCCGACGCTTCGTCCGTACTCGACGGCTTCGAGAAGGACATCGGGTTCGAGGAGGGGCTCTCCACAGAACGAGAACCAGACTTCGGTCCGTGGGGCGAACGAAGCAATCTCATCCGCGCACTTTCTCCAGAGGTCCATCGAGAGGACTCCCTTCGTCCGTCGCATTTTCGGGTGAAAGCACATCGCGCACTTCAAGTTGCACTCGGCGCAAACCTCGACAGCGAATCGTGTCGGAAATCGGATTCGTCGAAGGCCTTTTGCGATGGTCGAAAGATCGGGCGTCGTGCTCATGGAAGGACCTCGGGGATCGGTTCTATCGAGATGAGTTGTCCGAGAGGAATCGACGAAACTCGGCGCAACTCGCGTACCGACGAAAGGCCACCTCGGTGCGATCCCCTAGGAATCATGACGTCAATTGAAAGACCGTCGGTCGCGCAGACGCTATGCGCTATCTTGCGCTGTCGCGATTCTCTCGGACTGTGCGTCGGGATTTCCGAGACTTGCGTCACGGCTCCCGGCGCGTGTTTACTTTTGCGAATGTTCGAGAAAACGTTCTCCCGTTGTTGCGATGCCTGCTCTGCCCCTCTTCAAAGTCGCCCATCGACGAGACGGTTTGTTCCATGTCCGAACGGCGCACGGGAGTCGAGTGTGACCTAAGTCACAAGACTCGCGCGCGCCGCGAGGTTGCCGGCGTCTTGAAGGTAGCGAATTCTTCGACCTCACGGCGACTGGGTGTCGCGCGCAACCCGGAGACCGAGGGCGAGAAGCACGCGAGTACGTAGCGAAGACCGAGGGCTCGTTGGGCAATCTTCAGGAAGTGCGGAAAATTCCCGGAGCTACCCGGCTCTTCGGATCGAGCACGCCGCCCCCGTTCCCGAAGAACTGAGCGGAGCATACCCTGCAATCATGGGCCCCGGCCTTGATCATTCCCGCTCACCAGCTCGTGGAACGCCATTTGCGAAAATGCGGCTCCGAGATCGCGACAGGTGACTTTACGCGACCAGAGTTGGCTCGCTCCGAATCAGCCTCAGTTCCGATTTGAGAGATCCATCGACCATGACCAGACCCGAACCGACTAGCGACATCACACCCGACACCCCGTCGGGTGTGATCGCCGTCCAGGTGCCCGCCGCGATCCCGGTGTTCCGACGCTTGTGGATCGATTTCTGTAGTTCGCAGCCGATCCCGCTCGTCGATGCGGTCACGCGCGCGGGTGCGAATCTCGATGAGGTGCTCGGCGAGATCCTCGCCTTGCCTCGGGAGCGAGTCGAGCCCGACTGGAGCACGGCTCCCATTCCCGATCTCCTCGACCATATCATCGCGACTCATCACGAATTCACCAAGAACGCGTTGCCCGCGCTCTGGGAGCTTCTTCGAGAGGTCCTCGGCAAGCACGGTGACGATCATCCGGAGCTTCACGAGGTCGCCAAGGTCGTCGCGCCGCTCTTCACGGAGCTCGGACAGCATCTGCAGAAAGAGGAGCAGCATCTCTTCCCATACTTGCGGCAGATGACTCAAGAGGAACACGCTCCTCAGCGCGTTCCCGAGGCGCCGATGAAGATGATGGAGGACGAGCACGACACCGCACGCGAGGCGTTCCATCAACTGAGGGCGATGACGAACGAGTTTCGCGCGCCTCAGGACGCGTCGGATGCGTACCGTTCGCTCTACGCGGGACTCGCTGAACTCGGCCGCGATCTCTTTCTCCATATCCATCTCGAGAACAATATTCTTCACGCGCGGACGCGCGAGATGTGCGGGGCGGTGTCCTCGTGACCCCGAGCCGCCAGAGGGTCGCGGAGGAGGTGTCGCGGTCGTCGAACGCTCGCGCATACCCTCGTATGCAGACGCAAGCCGGCTCTGCGCTCGAGTTTGCGTCGAGCGATCGCTGCTCGCTGCTACCTGCTGTAGGCACCTGATCGGTTCGAAGCGGGTGTCGATGATTCCGTGACGCCCACTATGTCTTTATTCCACTGTCGTTTGTGAGAACTGCTCTGCGCCCTGTCTCCGAGGCACGGCGTTTTCTTGCACGATTTTTCCGTCGGACTCAACCAACTCCGAAAAGGAGCGGAAGGACAGCGATGGAAGTTCGGAACAAGGCAACGAGCATCAATCTCTTCACGTTGAAGACGCCGCAAATGCGGGCGTTCCATATGTCGTGGTTCGCCTTCTTTCTCTGCTTCTTCTCGTGGTTCGGAATCGCGCCTCTGATGGGGGTCGTCAGCAAGGAGTTCTCGCTGACGAAGCAGCAGATCGGCAATACGATCATTGCGTCGGTTGCGATCACGATCCTGGCGCGCCTCGCCATCGGATGGCTCTGCGACAAGATCGGTCCGAGAAAGAGCTACACGCTCCTTCTGATTTTCGGATCGATTCCCGTGATGTGCATCGGATTCGCGCAGGACTACTCCTCGTTCCTGCTCTTCCGACTCGGAATCGGAACGATTGGCGCGTCATTCGTGATCACTCAGTATCACACGTCGGTGATGTTCGCACCGAATGTCGTCGGAACGGCGAACGCGACCTCGGCAGGGTGGGGAAACCTGGGCGGAGGCGTCACGCAGATGGTGATGCCACTCGTGATGGCCGCCTTCCTCTGGATGGGCTTCAGCGACGGTCAGAGCTGGCGCGCGTCCATGGCGGTCGCTGGAGGGGTCTGCTTCGTGGTCGGCGTGGCGTACTGGTTTCTCACCACCGATCTTCCTGACGGGAACTTCAAGGAGCTGCGAAAGAAGGGGGAGTTCGCGCCGGTCGAGAAGACGAAGGGGGCTTTCTGGTCCGCGGCGAAGGACTACCGCGTCTGGGCTCTCTTCTTGATCTACGCCGCGTGTTTCGGAATCGAGCTGACGATCAACAACATCGCGTCGCTCTACTATCAGCAAGAGTTCGGCCTCGGAATCAGGACCGCGGGGCTCGTCGCGGGGCTATTCGGTCTGATGAACATCTTCGCGCGCACCCTCGGTGGGTATATCAGCGACAAATTCGTTCGCAAGGGTGGTCTCCGCGGGCGAGTCCGCTGGCTGTTCATCGCTCTTCTTATCGAAGGTGTCGCGCTCGTGGTTTTCTCGCGGATGACGATTCTGTCACTCGCGATTCCGTCGATGATCGTGTTCAGCCTCTTCGTTCAGATGTCAGAAGGAGCGACCTACTCGGTCGTGCCGTTCGTCAACAAGAAGGCGCTCGGCGCGGTCGCGGGGATCGTCGGGGCCGGCGGGAACATGGGGGCGGTCTGCGCCGGGTTCTTGATTCGTTCCGAGACGATCATGTACCCAGAAGCTCTCTTGATCTTGGGCTGCTGCGTCGCGGTCTGCGCGTTCTGCACGTTCCTCGTTCGATTCAGCCCGGCCCAGGAGAAGGTGGCCGCAGAAGAGTTCGAAAAGGCGATGGCCACGCGACGGGAAGAGCGCAAGGATCGCGTCCCGATTCCGCAACTCATCCCCGGTATTCGTCACATCCGTCCGATGGACCTGCTGCGGATCTACCTCGGTATCGCTCTCGTGATCAAGGGCGTCTACTACGTCGCCAACATGTCGGAGCTCGAGAGTCAGCTCAGCGAAGGGCTCGGTCTCGGCCAGCAGATGATCGCGTGGTCGGTAGTCTTTGCGCACGTGATTGCGGGAGCGAGCTTGGCGTTGGGCTTCGTCACGCGAGCCGCCGCGGCGGTCAATGCGATCGTCATGCTGGGAGCTGTCATCGTGAGCCTGGCCCACGTGGAGGGAAGCATGTGGGGCTCGAACCTCGGCTTCCAGTTCACGCTGTTGACTCTCTTCTGCCTCTTGCTGCTGACTTGGCGGGGATCAGGGCCGTTTGCGTTGGACCACCTCTTGAGGATCGACGAGGAGAAGGAGCCGGAGATTCTCTGACTGCGCGGAGTGCTCGTCCTCGACGATCGCCGACCCGCGACCTCTTTGTGACTGTTCTCTACCGCGAGTGCGAGAGTCGAGTATGCGAGATCCCCTGCATTGGGTTCCGATCAAGTACAAGTTACCGCTTACGGTTTCCGTGTTGTACGTGCTCGCGTTCGGGATCGGCGGCTACCTCGTCATGACCGACACCACGAACGTGATCGCCGGCCGGATTCAGGGCCAGCTCGAGACTCGTGCGCTTCTCGCCAAGCAGACACTCGACGCCCGATTCGATCTTGCCGCTCGCCGCGTCGAGGACTTCGCCTCGGACGGATTCATACGAGTCCAGACCGAGGCGTTGATCTCGAAGGGGCTCGAGGTCATCGTGGAGGACACGAAGAGTCGACTGATTCGCCACCTGGACGTGAACAAGCTTCCGCTCGTACCTTTCTTCGCGAACGCGGCGATCCTCGATACCGACGGACGGCTCGTGCTCGCCGCGAGGGAGTCCTATCCGAGACTCGAGCAGCCTTATTTAGTCAAGCCTCGCACGACGCCAACAGGGGCGAGCTCGACGGCCGCGTTCGGAGCGATTCTCCCAGCGAACGAGTCGCGGTCGTTTCGAGCCTGCACGGTCACGACACGCATCGTTAGCCTCGAAGGCACGCAGGCGATCGGGTACTTCCAGATTTTGTTGAACGTCGATCGTTGGCTCGAGAATCCTGGAGTCGGCACTTTGATCGGAAGCGCGGAACCTGCCGGCCCTCCCATTCGGCTCCGCCTTCATGACCCGAAGGGTCGCGCCCTTCCTATCGGAGGGGAGGGGAACGAGGGAGTTCTCGCGACGAGTTTCGGGGGCAATCCTCCGGGTATCCGCCATGAGCTGGCGCTCGCCGTTCCGGGCTGGAAAGTCGACCTCGTTACGGATCGAGCTGCTGCGATGGCTCCACTCGACAGCTTGATCCTGCGATTTATCTTGATCGGGATCGTGTTGGTTCTCGTCAATCTGGCCGTCTTGTTTTTTCCCGCTCGTTTCTTAATCAAGCCGCTGCTTCAGCTCCGAAACGCAGCGCACGCGATGACTGCCGGCGACGAGACCGTGCGAGTGCCCGATACCCGTTCGAACGACGAGATCGGGGATCTCTCGCGAGCGTTCAACGTCATGGCGCGGGCGGTCGAGGAGCGCGCCCAGCGTCTCAAGGATTCCGCGCAGGAGCTCGCTGCGCAGAAGACGCTGATTCGCCTCGAGCGTGACCGTCTCGAGGGTGTCATTCGCTCGATGCAGGATGGGCTCTTCATCATGAGCTCCGCTGGCGAGGTTACGTTCTCGAACGCCGCCGGCCATACGCTGATCGAGCGTCTCGCCGCCGCGGGTGTCTCTCGCGAGCGGCTCCTGTGCTCGCATGGAGATTCCGGCGGGGGGTGCGTCGAGTGTCTTGCCAGGCGAAACATCGCGCCGGGATCCTGCATGGTGAAGATCGACGATCGAGTCTACGAAATTCGCGTCACTCCGCTGTCAGAGCGAACGGACGCGTCGGCTGAGGGCGTTTACGTCAGTCGAGACGTCACCGAGCGTCTCAAGCAAGTCGAGCAGCAGGCGCATCAGGAACGTATCCACGTCGTCGGCGAGCTCGCCGCCGTGGTCGCTCACGAAGTGAATAATCCGCTCGCGGCGATCGTGATGTTCAGTCAGATGCTCGTCAAGGCCCTCGAGGAGGACTCGGAACTCAAGAAGCACGCCGACGTGATCTTGCGGAACGCGGACGCATGTCGCCGAACGATTTCGAATCTCCTCGAGATGTCCGCGTTCCCAGCACCCGAGATCAGTGAGGTCGACGCGCTCGACTTGCTGATCGATGTCGGAGATTTCCTACGGCCGCTCATTCAAAGAAAGACACGTAGGTTTGAGATTGAGGCGCCTGAAGAGCGCATTCTCCTCCGCGGTGATGAAATTCAGATCCGACAAGTGTTGGTCAACCTGGTGATGAATGCGGTGCAGGCGGGGGGCGACTCGCTTCAGAGCGTTGTGGTGCGCGCCCGACAGACGGAGTCGTCCGTCGTGATCGAGGTGGAAGACGACGGACCGGGTGTCCCCGACGAGCTACGCGACAGAATCTTCGAACCGTTTTTCTCGACGAAACGACCTGGAGCGGGAACCGGGCTCGGTCTTTCGACTTCCAGGAGAGTCGCCGAGTCGCACGGGGGGCGGTTGGTTCTCGAGGTGTCCAAGCCGGGTCTTACCATCTTTGCCGTCGAGTTGCCGCGAGACGGCACGCCAACGTCGACGGTCAAGTCGAACGCGTCCGTCGTGGCGCCGTTTCATTCGTTGAGCCGCGGCGGTCAGACGACAGCACGCGTTCCTGGAGGGACAGATGTCGACACACGAAGATGAATCTCCTTGGCAGCCCGAAGAGCTTCGAGTCCTTCTCGTCGACGACGAGCCGGATGTCCTGCTCGGTCTCGAGATGCTCGCGAGCTCGCTCGGGGCCGACGTGACTACGACATCGTCTGCCGAGGAGGCATTTGAGCGACTCGTCCGCGAGAAGCCGCACATCGTGATCTCTGACATCGCGATGCCGGGGAAGTCGGGTCTCGACTTGTTGCACGAGGTGCAGCGTTTCGACGAGACGATTCTCGTGATTCTGGTCACCGGCTTTGGAACGATCGATACGGCCGTATCGGCGCTTCAGGCCGGAGCGGTTCATTTCATCGCCAAGCCGTTCGACAACGAGGAGATCCTCTCGTCGCTCCGGCGATATGGTCGCGAAGCGCTCGTCAACGAGCGTGTCCGTCGGATGACTCGTGAGAATGTCGCCGGAGCGCGTGCGACGAACGCGAAAGATGCCGACGCCTCGTCGCCGTCCATGATCGCCGAGGATTCGAAGATGCGTGAGCTGCTCGACCTCGTGCGCCAAGTGGCGCTCACTCCGATGAGCGTCCTCATCGAGGGTGAGAGTGGTACGGGAAAGGAGCAGATCGCACGCGAGCTTCACCTGCGAAGTCCCAATCGCGATCGTCCCTTCCTCGCCGTGAACACGGCCGCACTTCCCGACACGTTGCTCGAATCCGAGCTCTTCGGGCATCGCCGTGGCGCTTTCACAGGCGCCGAATCGGATCGTAAGGGCATCTTCGAGCAGGCAGCGGGTGGGACAGTCTTTCTCGACGAGGTCGGATTGATGTCGCACGCGTTCCAGGAGAAGCTCCTACGGGTGCTTCAGGAGAGGACCGTTACGCCTCTCGGCACGGCGACGTCCATACCTGTTGACTTTCGGCTCGTCGCTGCGACGAGTCGCGACCTGCGGGACCGTATCTCGCGGAACGAATTTCACGCCGATCTCTACTTTCGGCTGACAGTCGTGACACTTCGGGTGCCTCCCTTGCGGGAGAGGCGAGACGACATCGCGCCGCTTGCGGCTCATTTTTTGGGGCTCTACGGGTCTCAGTTCCGTACGACAGCCGACGGGGCTCCGCCGAGGCTCGGTGAGGATGCGATTCGGGAGCTCGAGGCGCACGACTGGGCAGGAAACGTTCGCGAGCTCGAGAACAGCATCCAGCGTGCGCTCGTGCTCTCACGTGGCGGTATCATTCGCGCGCACCACCTCGGAATTCAGGACAACGCCACGAGCTCCTGGAGCACACCGCTCGATGCAGATCTTTCGTACGACGAAGGAAAAAAGCGAGCGGTCGAAACGTTTCAGCGGCGCTTCATCCAGGATGCGCTGCGGCGAGCCGGGGGCAACGTCACGCACGCCGCTCAGAGTTGTGGTCTCACCCGTGCGGCGCTGCAGCGCATCATGCGAACGCTGAAGGTCGAACGGTCGACTTTTGTCGACGACTGAGGAGCCCTGCGTGCGTCGACGGTGCTGCCGCGCCGACGGCGAGCCGCATACCGACGTATGCGGGCACAACTCGGCGCGCCGACACGACTTGGCCTTGCTGGAGACGCTGCGCCGCTACCGTTCGTAGGCACGGTCGAGCGTTTCGATCTTATCGGGGTTCCTCCGCCTCTCTCGTAAGTGACCTTGCTCGTGCCTCTTAGGCGTTAGACGGGAACTCACCGTGGCGTGGCATGCCGTTTCCTTAATCGCGTGCCGGAGACCGAGAGCCACGGAGGGTTCGATGTACGAGAGATCGGCACAACGACGTCGCGAATGGCCCAGACGCACGGGAGTTCGACTCCTGTGCATCGCCGTAGGGGGCCTTCTCTTCGGTAGCACCGCGGCTGCCCAGGACGCGGTGATCCAGGACTTCAAGACGAACTGTGCGAGCTGCCACACGATCGGTGGCGGACGGCTCACCGGACCGGATCTCAAGAACGTTGAGGAGCGAAAGGATCGCGCCTGGCTGATTCGATTCGTTCAGGATCCGGCTGCGGTGATCAAATCGGGCGATCCTTACGCCGCCAAGATCCTCGAGGAGGCACGCGGTGTTCCCATGCCTGGCTTTCCCCCGATGCCGCAGGAGCGCGCGGCCGCGCTGCTCGATCTGATCGCGGCCGAGTCGAAGCTGGAAAAGTCACAATTCGCCGGCGTGCAGGTCAGCGATCGACCACTGACCGAGGAGGACGTCGAGCGCGGCCGCGACATCTTCCTCGGGCGCGTTCCTCTCACGAACGGCGGAGCCGCCTGTGTCTCCTGTCATGCGGTTTCGGGCCTCGGCGGGCTTGGCGGAGGTCACCTCGGCCCGGACCTGACGAAGATCTTCGAGGATCGTCAGGGGCGCAAGGGTCTGGTTGCGTGGCTCTCCGCTCCGGCGACCAAGATGATGCAGGCAACCTTCCGCGACCATCCCTTCGAGGCAGAGGAGATTCTCGCGCTCACGGCGTACTTCAAGGACCGCGCCGACACTGATGCGGAGACGCATGCCTCCGGCACGTTGCTCCTCGTGTTGCTGGCGTTCGCCGGCACCGTGGTGGTCCTGTTCCTGATGGGCAAGATCTGGCGCCACCGCCTCCGCGCCGTCCGACAGACGTTGACGCAACCAAGAAGAACGAAAGTGACGTCATGAGCAAGAACGGCACGAACGGTTGGATTCACGACGAGACCAGTCCCAAAAGTCGAGGCTGGGAGGAGTTCTATCGCAATCGGTGGCAGCACGATAAGGTCGTCCGCTCGACGCATGGCGTCAACTGCACCGGTGGGTGTACCTGGCAGATTCACGTGAAGGACGGAATCGTCACCTGGGAGATGCAGGGACTCGACTATCCGTCACTCGAAAACGGTCTGCCGCCGTACGAGCCTCGCGGATGTCAGCGTGGCATCTCCTACTCGTGGTACCTATACAGCCCGCTCCGTGTGAAGTATCCGTACATTCGCGGTGCTTTGCTCGATGCCTGGCGAGCCGCTCGCGCTCAGCATGAAGATCCTGTCGATGCATGGACATCGATGGTCGAGAACGAGGAGACGCGCGCACGTTGGCAGCGCGCTCGCGGCAAGGGCGGCCTGCGTCGCACCGACTGGGACACCGTGCTCGAGATCATGGCCGCGGCCAACGTCCACACGACGAAGAAGCACGGTCCGGATCGCATCGCGGGCTTCTCGCCGATTCCGGCCATGTCGATGGTCAGCTATGCGTCTGGCGCTCGCCTCATGCAGCTGATGGGCGGCATCTCGCTCTCGTTCTACGACTGGTACTGTGATCTCCCGAACGCGTCCCCGGAAACGTGGGGCGAGCAGACAGATGTCAACGAGTCGGCCGATTGGTTCAACTCGAAGCTGCTCGCGGTCATGGGCTCGAATCTCAACATGACCCGGACGCCCGACTGTCACTTCGCGGCCGAGGCGCGACACAACGGCACGAAGATGTGGGTCTTTTCGCCCGACTTTAGCCAGGTGTCGAAGTACGCGGACAACTGGGTGTCGATCAACGCCGGGCAAGACGGTGCCTGGTGGATGGCCGTGAACCACATCCTCCTCAAGGAGTTCCACCACGAAAAGCGCGTTCCCTACTTCATCGACTACTCGAAGCGCTACACCGACTCTCCGTTTCTCGTCGAGCTCCAACCCTCGAAGGACGGCGGCAAGAGCTACGAGGCGGGGCAACTCCTGCGAGCCGGCCGCGTCGCGCCGTACACCGATATCGAGAACGGTGAATGGAAATTCCTCATGTGGGACAAAGGGGACGCACGCCCGAAGGTTCCGCAGGGAAGTGTCGGAGCGCGTTGGGGCGAGGCGAAGGGTAAGTGGAACCTCAAGCTCGAGGATGAGATTGACGGCAGCGCGATCGATCCGGAGCTGAGCTTCCTCGACGGTGACGACCCGAACGGTGGCGATACGGCCATGGTTCGATTCGACGATTTCGCCGAAGGTCGCAGTCTCGATCGTGCTGTTCCGGTCAAGCGCATCACAACGGAGGACGGCGGCGAGGCGATCGTAGCGACCGTCTACGACTTGATGATGGCGCAATACGGTGTCGGGAGAGGTCTCGAAGGTGACTACCCGGCCGATTATGACGATGAGGACAAGCCCTACACGCCTGCGTGGACCGAGCGATACACCGGAATCGATCGCAAGGACCTGATCCAGTTCGCACGCGAGTGGGGGACCACGGCTGAGTACACCGAGGGCAAGTGCACGATCATCATCGGCGCGGGCATCAACCACTGGTACCACGCGAACCTGATGTACCGGGCCGGAATTCACGCGCTACTCTTCTGCGGCTGCGTCGGAGTCAATGGTGGCGGCCTCGCGCACTACGTCGGTCAGGAGAAGCTCGCACCCGCGGAACCCTGGGGTGCGATCGCGTTCGGAAAGGACTGGTATCCGGCGTCTCGTCTGCAGAACGCTCCAAGCTGGCACTACGTCCACACGGATCAGTGGCGCTACGAGAAGGAGTTCACCGACTACCACACCGTTCCCGAAAACCAGGAAGAAGGCTCGCTCAGTCAGGGCCATACGATGGACGTGCAGGTGCGCGCCGTCAAAAACGGCTGGCTGCCGTTCTACCCGCAGTTCAAGGAGAACAGCCTCGCGGTCGCTCAGGAGGCGATCGACGCGGGCGCAAAGACCGACGACGAGATCGCGGCGCGTGTCGTTGAACGGCTCAAGGACAAGTCTCTCCAGCTCTCGATCGAGGATCCAGACGCCGAGGAAAACTGGCCGCGCGTCTGGTACATTTGGCGTGGCAACGCGATCCAGTCCTCGAGCAAGGGGCACGAGTACTTCCTCAAGCACTACCTCGGAACGCACCACAACGACGTCGCTCAGGACCTCGCGCAGGATCACGTCAAGGAGGTCGTCTGGCACGAGGTCGCTCCGAAGGGAAAGATGGATCTCGTCGTCGACCTCAACTTCCGCATGGACACGTCGGCACTCTACTCGGACATCGTCCTTCCGGCGGCGACTTGGTACGAGAAGACCGATCTCAACTCCACGGACATGCACAGCTTCATCCATCCGCTGTCCGAGGCCGTTCCGCCGTGTTGGGAATCGAAGAGCGATTGGGACATCTTCCGGGCGATCGCCCAGAAATTCTCGGAGCTCGCGCCACGACACTTCCCGGAGCCGGTAAAAGACGTCGTGCTCGTACCGCTCGCGCACGATACGCCCGCGGAGATTGCCCAAGCCGAGATCAAGGACTGGACGAGCGGCGACGTCGAAGCCATTCCGGGCAAGACGATGCCCGGGATCAAGGTCATGACGCGCGACTACGCCAATCTCTACAAGCAGTTCATCTCACTAGGGCCGAACGCCCGCAAGGGGCTCGGAGCTCACGGCACGAGCTACAACTGTGAGGACTTCTACGACGAGCTCTACGACATTCATCCCTCGATCGAGGTCGGCGGGGAGCGCTACCCGTCGATTCGTGACGCCGAGCAGGTCTGCAACACGATCCTGAAGCTCGCGACCGTGACCAACGGCGAGCTCGCGTACCGTTCGTACCAGAAGATGGAGGAGAAGGTCGGACTGCCGCTCGCCCATCTGGCCGAGAAGTCACGAAGTCGCCGCGTCGACTACGCGGGTCTCCAGAGCGCTCCATTCCGATTCAACAACAGCCCGATGTGGTCCGGTCTGATCGAGAACGGCCGTGCCTACGCGCCGTTCACGTACAACAAAGAGGCCCTCGTTCCGTGGAGGACTCTGACCGGCCGACAGCACCTCTACCTCGATCACCCCGGCTACATTCAGTTCGGCGAGCACGTGCCGACCTACAAGCCGAAGCCGCTTCCGACGGAGTACGCAGATCTTCGCTTCAGCGAGGAGGTCGGGCCCACTCTTATGCTCAACTACCTCACTCCGCACGGAAAGTGGCACATCCACTCGACGTACGGTGACACCGAGAGGATGACCACCCTTTCGCGAGGCTGCGATCCGTTCTGGATGAACGACAAGGACGCCGCCGAGATCGGTATCGAGGACAATGACCACGTCGAGGTGCACAACGATCACGGCGTCGTCGTCACTCGTGCTGCGGTCAGTTGCCGCATTCCGCGTGGCGTATGCATCATCTACCACTCGCCCGAGCGCACGTACGGAATCCCCA
>CAYZGY010000119.1:0-14000 GCA_964478085.1 uncultured Planctomycetia bacterium | reverse complement strand
CGACGACATCCTGTTCGAGGCGTCCCTGGGGGCACTGGGGGTCTTCGTCGGCGGGGACGACTATCCCGGAGTCGTCGCCCTCGACGCGGACGGAGACGTCGCGACGACGAACGACCCTGCCGGCTTCTCGATCAACCTGGTGGACAACAACGGCGACAACCGCCACTACTTCGACGAGTTCATCGCGAGCGACCTCGCCGTGACGCCGCCGGTCGGCATGGTCGGCATCCGGCTGCCGGTCTTCTTCCCGACGCAGTCGCAGTACCTCGATCCGGCGAATCACGCGATCGACCTGAAGATCAACGACCTCCTCGATCCCTTCGGGTCGCTCGTCATCAACGGAACGCCGGACTTCGCCGCGGCGCTGTCGAACCTCGATTTGAGTTCGTCGCTCGATGCGCTGGTCACGGGATTCGATGGCCTGCTGATCCTTCTCGAGGACCTCCTTGACGGCGAGATCTTCGGCGTCGAGCTGCCTCTGATCGGAGACAAGCTCGAGACCGCGTCACGGTTCATCAAGGACATCCGCCACAAGGTCACCGACAACCTCGAGCGACCCGGCTTCAAGACCTTCGAGTTCGCGCGCCTGGCGCTGTTCGAGGCGCTCGGCCCAGCCGGCATCAATTGGCTGCAGGACCTCGACGGTGACGGAGTCGACATCGACGATGTCCCGATGACGCCGACCGAGCCAGGGACGGATACCGAGGAGATCCGCTTCGACCTCGCGCTCCACTCCCCACCCGTGCGCTTCGACGAAGACTTCGACCTCGACATCGGCGTCCCCGGGCTCGGTCTCGACGTCAACGGCGTCGTCTCGGTCGAGATCGGCTTCGACCTGACGCTCGGTCTCATCATCTCGAAAGCCGACGGTGTCGTGTTTGACGTCTCCCTTGAGGACGACCTCGAGGTCACGGTCGACGTGACCCTCGAGCAGCTCGACGCGACGGGTCAACTCCTCTTCCTGCAGCTCGACGCGGCGCTGATCGACCACAACGCGGATCCGGGCCGCGGCCTCGCACCGACGGGACTCAGCGGTCGGTTCACCGTCGACATCCTCGATCCGAACGATGACGGTCGGCTCACTCTCGGCGAGCTGGCGTCCGACCCGCTGGGAATCCTCGACTTCGGCTTCGATGCGAGCGCCGCGATCAACCTTGCCCTGCGCGCGAGCCTTGGCGGCGACGCGAACTTCCCGTCGATCGTCGCCGACCTCTTGATCGACTGGCAGTTCGACCCGTCGGAGGACTTCTCGCTCGAGGTTCCTCGGATTCGTTTCGAGAACGTCGGCATCGACCTGGGAGAGTTCTTCACCGACCTCTTCGGGTCCGTTCTGTCGACCGTGAACGACGTGATCGATCCGCTCCGCCCGATCCTCGACGTCTTGACGGCTCCGATCCCGGTCATCAGCGATTTGATGGGCCAGCCGATCGCCCTCGTCGACCTCGCGGGGCTCTTCGGCTACGCCGACGTCGCCGACTTCATCCGGGCGGTCGCCCTCATCGCCGATCTCCTCGACTTCCCCGATTTCGAGGACAACGCGATCCTCTACTTCGGCGGCTTCGAGCTCACGGGTTTCGATCCGAAGAACGACAGCGTGGGCGGTATGTCGAGCGACGACCTCTTCTCGCACATGAGCCTCGACGACTCTGCACAGGAGTTCATCAACGGTGGGCCGGGAGCGGCGGTGGACGGGGTCGGCAGTGCCTTCGGCGACTATTTCGGCAACGCTCAGGGCCTCAACTCCGGTGGCGGTGGTGGCGGTGGCGCCGGCGACGATGGCGCGACGGTCGCGTTCCCGATCTTCGACAACCCGCTTCTCGCCTTCGGCCTTCTCCTCGGCAAGACCGATCTGACGCTCGTGACGCTCGACCTGCCTCCGTTCGGGCTCGAGTTCTCCTACAGCCAGTTCTTCACGATCTTCGGGCCGCTCGGTGTCACGCTGACGGGAAGGGTCGGCGCCTTCATCGACCTCGCGTTCGGGTACGACACGCAGGGCTTCTTCGACTTCGCGGACAGTGGCGACGCCAGCGATATTCTCAACGGTCTCTACATATCCGACCGCGCGAACGCCGACGGCACGGGCGAGGACGTGCCCGAGTTCACGATCTACGCCGCCATCTTGGCGGGAGCCGAGCTCAACGCGGTCATCGCCTCGGGCGGCGTGCGGGGCGGCATCGAAGCGACGATCGACTTCAACCTGCACGACAACGATAACGACGGCAAGGTGCGCATCGACGAGATCGTCGACAACTTCCTGCTCGGGCCGATCTACGTCTTCGACATCAGCGGCAAGATCGCCGCAATCCTCGAGGCTTATCTGTCGATCGGCTTCGGTCCGGTGAGTGTCTCCTTCACCTTCGAGATTGCCAACATCGTCCTCGCGGAGTTCGAGGTCGGACGGCCGGATCCGCCGCCGCAGCCCGACGAGATCGACCTGGCGAGCGAGTCCGGCGGCGTCTTGACGGTCCACGTCGGCGAGTTCGCCGCCGACCGCGATCCGAACCCTGACAACGACGACATCGTCGACACCGCTGACGGCGATGACCACATCTTCATCCGCCGAGGCAACAGCCCGGACGAGGTGACGGTCGCCGCGTTCGGGAAGCAGAAGCGCGTCGGCAACGTCAGCTCGATCCGGGTGCACAGCGGCGCCGGAAACGACATCATCACGATCGACGATAGCGTCGACCTCCCCGTGATGGTCGACGGTGGAGCGGGCAACGACACGATCATCATCGGCGACGGCGGCGGCACGATCCACGGCGGCGAGGGTGATGACCACATCACCGGCGGCGACGGCGACGACATGATTTTCGGTGACGCCGGCGACGACACGATTCTCTCCGGTATCGGCGACGACAGGGTCGAAGGCGGCGAAGGCGACGATGTCATCGACGGCGGCCTCGGCGACGATACGCTCTTCGGGAACGCCGGCAAGGACCGTATCACCGGAGGCCCCGACGAGGATACGATCGACGGCGGCGACGGCGACGACAATCTGTCCGGCGGACGCGACCCGGACGACATCGAGGGTGGGGACGGAGACGACCAGATCTTCGGTGGGGACGGATCGGACGAGCTGCGCGGCGGCGGGGACGATGATCTCATCGACGGCGGGCTCGGCAACGATCGCCTCTTCGGCGACGCCGGCGACGATGTGATCCTCGGAGGCCCCAACGCCGACGTGATCGAAGGCGGCGATGGAGACGACGACATCTACGGCGGACCGGGAAGCGACGATCTGCGAGGGAACGCCGGAAACGACCTGATCGTCGCCAGGAACTCGACGCAACCCGGACCGAACAACAACCTCGACCGCGGCGAGCCCGACGCGCTCCACACGATCGAGGGTGGTGACGGCGACGACGAGATCCACGGCGATCTCGGGGACGATGTGATCGACGCCGGTGAGGGCGACAACGACGTCTTCTCCTACGCCGGCCGCGACGACATCACCGCGGGGAGCGGCAACGACAACATCGAGTCCGGCGAAGACGACGACACGATCGACGCGGGCGACGGAGACAACCGCGTCATCGGTGGCCAAGGCCTCGAGACGATTTACACCGGAAGCGGAGCCGACTTCATCGACGCTCGTGATCCTCGCGGACCCGAGAACGTGCCCCACGTGATCATCTCCGGCGCCGGCGACGACCGGATCCACGGTGACGCCGGCGTCGACAAGATCGAGTCGCGAGAAGGTGACGATACGATTTCGACGTACGCCGGCGACGACGACGTCTACGCGGGTGACGGCGACGACCTCATCGACCTCGGCGCCGGCGACGACCACCTCCGTGGCGGCGACGGGGACGACACCGTGAGCGCTGGACCGGGTGATGACCTCGTCTTCGGCGAAGGTGATCGGGACGTGATCTCCGGCGGCAGCGGCCGCGATCGAATCTTCGCCGGCGGTGACAACGACCGAGTGAACGGAGGAGCCGGACCCGACCTCATCGTCGGTAACAAGGGCGACGACACGCTCTCCGGCGGCTCCGGCAACGACGTCATCTGGGGCGGCTCCGAGATCTTCGGGACCGAGAGCTTCGATCACTCCGATCCGAGCAATTTCACCGATCCGCCGGGCTACCTGGCTGCCGAGGCCCTCAACCCGACGGGCTTCCGCCCGCCGCTGATCACTCCCATCGTCGTCTCCGGTCTGTCGCTTCCGGGCTCCTTCGACGACGGCGCCGATACGATTCGCGGAGATGGCGGCGACGATCACATCTTCGGCGGCGGCATGTCAGACGATCTCGACGGCGGCCCTGGCCAGGACTATGTCGACGGCGGCGTCGGAGCCGACAAGGTCGCCGGCGGTTTCGGCGAGGATGTCCTCCGCGGCGGCTCGAACGCCGACCGGCTCTTCGGCGGTGGCGACCGTGATCAACTCTACGGCGGCGATGGTGACGACCTGCTCTTCGGCGACGCCGGAACCGACGACTCGGAGAGTGGCACTCACCTCCTCGCAGGCCAGAGGCTCTTCGGCGGAGATGACATCGACGAGCTCTTCGCCTACGCAGAAGGCGACGACGGCGAGGAGGTTCTCCGGGGCGACGAGCTTCACGGAGGCAACGGCAACGACTGGCTCTACGGGAACATCCGCCGCGAGGTGCTCGTCGGCGGCAACGGCAACGACTTCGCCCACGGCGAGTACCTCGACGGACCGAACTACGGCAACAACCCGCGGGCCGACACCTCCGGAGGCGGCGACTTCATCTTCGGCGACAGTGGCGAGGATCAGCTCGTCGGCGGCGGCGGAAGCGACGTGATCTGGGGCGGCAGCGACACCGACCTGATCGAAGGTCAGGACGGCCGCGACTACCTCTTCGGCGGCGCCGGCATCGACCTGCTGCTGCTCGACACGGCGTCGAACTACTCGAGGCTGGGCGACGTGCTCGACGGGCACTTCGGGAACAGGACACCCGGAGACGTACGCGACGACAACGCGACCGACATCCTCTTGATCGAAGGGTCGGTCCTGCCGGATACGATCCTCCTCAGCGAGAACGACGTCGGCCTGCAGGCCCGCGACGATCTTGCGGTGAACGGTCAGCTCCAGCCGACCACGGCGTTCACCTTGACGATCGAGTCCGCGACAATTCCCGAGGTCTCCGTGCCGGTCCCGCTGACGACGACAGGCGACAACGAGGACCTCGACGATCTCGTGCGGGACATTCACTCCGTCCTCCACGGCGCGACCGGAGCGCTGGTGATGGCCGGACTGCCGGACGAGTCGGTGCGCGCGGTGCGCGTCGGCGACCGCATCCGGATCGAGACGAACGGGCTGGGTCGAACAACGACGCTTTCGATCTCGGGCCTCGTCGACGCCGAAGGGCTCCAGCTGGCCGAGGGTCAGACGGGCGTCGCCCTCCTCGATGTGGACTACAACGGCGGTCAAGAGGTGATGATCACCGGCGTCCTCGCCGCCGTCGCGAACGGGCAGCTCAGCGGCAACGCGGAGTTCAATCTCAGCATCGACGGGAGAGACGTCGGGCCGATCACCGTCTCGCCCGACCCGACCAACGAGAGCATCCAGGACCTCGTCGACGACCTCAACGCCGCGATTCAGTCCGGCTTGGCCATGTCGGCCGACTTCTTCGGCGATCCGGAGGTTGTCCGCGCCGTGCGCGTCGGCGATCGGATCCGTCTCGAGACGAACGGGCTCGGCCGCGACACGGAGCTCGAGATCGACGTCCACCCGGCGCAGCTCGTAACGCGGATCGAGCTCGGATTCGACGACGGGCAGACCGGAAGCGTGCTCGGTCGCGAGCCGATTCGCGTCAACTGGCGAGACGCCGAGGGCACACCGCTCGTCGAGCAGTTCCGCATCGCCGGCCTGGGCAGCGACGACGTGCTCGGCTTCGTCGAGGGCGAGAACGCGGTCGACCTCGCCAGCCTGAGCCAGCGCAGCCTCGACTGGGTCGGCGTCGTGGATGGCGGCTCGGGCGATGACACGCTGCTCGGCTCGGCGGCGCGCGACCGACTCGACGGCGGTCGCGGCAGCGACACGGCGTTCGGCTTCGGCGGCGACGACCGCCTCTTCGGCGATCCCGGCAACGGCAGCGATACCGACCACGATATCCTGTTCGCCGGCAGGGGCAACGACGACCTCATCGGAGGCAAAGGCAGCAACGACCTCTACGCCTGGTCGATCGATCCCCAGCTCGACCACGACCAGGACGGTGGCGAGCAGTTCGGCATCTTCCTCGACGCCGCCAATCTCCTGCGCGACGACAGCGGTGACTTCGACGGCGATGGCCTCCTCGACCCCCAGAACGTCGACGCCGCGCGTGCCCTCGAGGACACCGGGCTCAACCGCATGCTCGGCGGCCCCGGCGCCGACCGCCTCTTCGGTGGCACCGGCCTCGACTTCCTCTACGGCAATGGCGGCGAGGACGTCCTGTTCACGCGCGACGGCGAGATCTTCGAGACCGGCTTCGGCGTCCCGGCAGGCGACGAGTGGAAGGAGTACGCCAAGGCGACGAACAAGGTCTGGTACTACAGCGGCACCAACGTCGACGATCGAATCTCGGTCGACTACGTCACGGAGCCCGGTCTGCTCGCGGACCACCACCTGATCACGCGGCTCACCGAGAAGGAGGGCAACTTCAGCTTCGACGCCCAGGTGCGCCTCGACTTCGAAGCCCGCGACGACGACGGGAATCTGATCTGGGACGCGAACGACCTCGTCCTCGACCTCGAGCGCGTCCGCATGCTCGACCCGGACGAGCGACGGCTGGCTTTCGAGGAGATCGTCCTCTCCGGCGGGCTCCTTCCGCCGGAAGGCGACTTCCTCGCAATCATCGTCGACGGCCTCGATGGCGACGACCGTATCGAGATCGGCCCGACCGTGCAGAAGACGGTGTGGATCGACGCGGGTCCCGGAAACGACTACGTCTCGATCGCGTCGGGCAACGCGATTCTCGTCGACGAGACCGAGAGCGGTCAACGCAACGAGGAGCCCGGTGATTCCCTGGATCCGTCCCGGGCGTTCGAGCTCTTCGGCCGCAGCCGGCTGGTGGCGGAGTCGAGCGGTCCGGCGGACGGTCAGATCGACGACCTGCTGATCTTCGCCGTCACTCTCGACGGCGGCGCGACCGAGGCCGTCGTCCGGCTGGAGCCCGACGTCACCGCCGACAATACCTTCTTCTCGCACCTGGTCGAGGACATCGATGAGGCGCTCCAGGACGCCCTCGCAGGCATCGGTCTCGGCGACGCGTTGACGGCCTTGGCGCTCGACGGCGACGTCCTGGCGATCGAGACGACGGAAGCCGCCCGCGGGGTCCACGTCGAGATCTCCTCCGCGAGTTCCCGCGCCGCGAGCGTTCTCGGCGTGCGCGAAGGTCTCGTTGCGAGCTCGGCGACTATCCCGACGAGCGTCCAGTTCGACCGCCTGACGATCGACAACCCGAACGACGTCGACTGGTACAGCTTCCGTCTCCTCGAAGAGCCGGAAAGCGGCGATCGCGTCGAGTTCCGCAGCGACTCCAGTCGCGATCGTCTCCTCGTCAGCCTGTGGGCGGACGACGGACTCGGCGGCATTCGCGAGATACGTTCAAACACGGACGCGAGCGACGCGCCGTCGAAAGACCGGAGCGAGCTTCTCGTCGCGCGGGACCCGGCGCCGGAATCGGGCCGTCCCGGAGTCGACGTCGAGTTCGACTTGACGGTCTCGGCGGCGAGCGGCGTCGGCGACTTCAAGGTGACGATTCCGACGACGGACACGGAGGGCAACACCGCCATCGCCGCGCTCGTCGACGACATCCAGCGCGCCATCGACGAGGAGCTCTCCGGCGAGGCGCTCGCCGAGCTCGACCTCGGAGGCGACATCGTGGCGGGCGTCGCGAACGGTCACATCACGATCGCGGCAGCGCCGGGGAGCCGAATCGAGAGCCTGTCGATCGCCGCCGCCACGGAGCTGGGATTCGCCGAGGAGCAGAAGCTCGAAGATGCGAACAACGCGTACCCCGCCGGGCCCGTCTCGACAGTGGGTCGGATCAGCGGTGGAACGATCGACCGCGTCGACGACGTGGACCTCTTCCGTGTCTTGCTGACCGAGGACGACGTCGACGCCGGCGTCGGGTTCTTCCAGCTCATCGTCGACGATGCCCGTGCGGAGCTCCTCGTCACCATCTTCGACGCGGACGAGGAGGTCGTCGCGAGCACCGTCGTCGGCGAGGGCCTCGGATCGACCGCTGACTCCGCTTCCGCGACGATCGACTGGAGTCTCTTCTCCGCCGGCGAGTACACGATCCTCGTCCGTCTTCTCGACGCCGAGCAGAACCCGACGGTGAGCGCGTACGAGCTGGTCACGGAGCTCCTCGCCGGTGGCGACGGCGTCGTCGACATCGCCGGGGCCGGTCGCCCCGATCTCGCGCTCGACGGCGTGCCCGAGATCGGCGCGGGCGAAACGTACTTCATCCGCGTGGAGTCGAGGAACCGCGCACCGACGATCTACGGGCTCAGCTTGATCCTCGACGACGGAGAGGTGGATCGCATCGACCTCGGCGCACGCGGCGATCTCGTGCGTCGCGACGTGATCATCGGCGGAGCCGGCGACGATCGTCTCTCGGGCGGGTTCTCCGAGGACTGGATCTTCGGCGGGCAGGGCAACGACGTGATCTCTGGCGGGCTCGACCGACAGGCGAGTGACCTCCTCTTCGGAGGCGAGGGCGACGACCTCTTCCAGCTGATCCCCGACGGCTTGCCGGTCATCGAGGCGACCGGCGAGACCTTGATCCCGACCCTCGTCGATCGCCTGGACGGCGGCCCCGGTTACGATCAGGTCTTCTTCCTCGGGGGCGACCGCGACGATGTGAACGAGCCGGTCCCCGACCACGTGGCGATTCGCTACAACCGCTTCCTCGGTCGGTACGAGTTCACCAGCCTCGTCTGGGACACGGCGAATCGACGCTTCCAGACGGAAGGCCTCGAGGTCCGGGCGATCGTCAGCGGGATCGACACTCCCCCCGTCGACGGCGTGCTCTCGGGAACGGCGATGTTCCAGCTCGACGTGTCGGGCACGCGATCAGACGTGATCGAGGTGCCTCGGGACAAGGACAACCGGAACATCCAAGACCTCAAGGACGACGTCAACGCGGCGCTCGAGCTCGCGGGCCTGAAGGATGTCGTCGTCGCGGAGGTCACGGACAACGCCCGGCTGCGACTCGCCACCACGGCCTTCGGCGAAGGTGCAACGCTCCAAGTCGTCGAGCCCGATATGCCCATCGCGCAAGGCGAGCTCTTCTTCGTCACCGCCGACCCCGTGAACGGGGCCGTCGAGGCGTTCGTCCAGCGCTACATCTTTTATCAAGCGATCGACGTCGAGAACACGCTGATCGACACGCGAGCGGGAGACGACGAGGTGCGGGCAGATCCCGAGTACAAGTTCCCGCTCGCCGATGGCACCGGTACTCTCGACAGTGAGTGGGGAATCAAGGCCGGCAACTTCCAGGAAGGCGCGCGCATCGCAGCGCTCGAGATCTACGGCGGCGAGGGCAACGATCGCATCTTCGGTGGCGTCCTCGCCGACAGGATCGACGGCGGACCCGGCGCCGACTTCATCTCCGGCAGCTTCGGCAACGACCAGATCACCGGTGGCGGAGGTCCGGACCTGATCCTCGGTCAGGACGGCGTCGATCCCGATCGCTTCGAGGCCGTCACGCGCGGCCTCGAGTCGGCATTCAACGACTCGGCTCTATTCCCGGCCCAGCTCGAACGCTTGGCGGCGAACAGCGCAGTGTCCGATCTCTCGTTCAATCTGGGTGATCGGGGAGACTGGTACGTCCTTCCGGTCCCTCTCGCCCTGGAGAGATTCGGGACGGCGGACAGCGCCCAGCTCCTTGACGAGCACTTGACGATCGAGTTCGAGGAGAAGATCGAAGGGAAGCTCTTCCGGGGAGAGAGCTTGCCGGAGGGGTCGGAGTGGGCAGGACCCAATGTCCACGTCTTCCCGGCGCTCGTCGGCGATCCGCAGGAGGACCCGGTCCTCGTCCCGGTCGACGAATTCGACGGCGTCGCCGACGTCTACCTCGTCCACGTCCGAAACCCGCGCAGCTTCGGCGTACGCGCGGTGTCCGCGCCTGAGGTGGTCGGGGACTCGACCGCGACATTCAACGTTGCGGTTGACGGTGGTCCGCAGACGCTTTTCAGTGTCTCGATCAGCGACGTGAACGGAGTCGACGACTGGGTCGATGACCTCAATGACGAGCTCACCGGGTCTTCTCCCGAGGTTTTCGCGTACTACGACATCGCCGCGAATCGAATCTCGCTGTCTTTGACGAAGGCTGGAGAGCTCGAGGTCACGTTCAGCTCCTCGTCGACGATGTCGCAGCTGGGCTTCGAGTCCGGTCAGCACAACCGTGGTCCGGCCGATCCGATGGGCAAGTACCGCATGATGGTCGACCCGTCGGTCGGCTCGCTCCTCGAGGTCGCCCCGGAGGACGCGGAGATTCACACCTCGACCGGCGAGCCGGGCGACCGCGCCGCGCTCGTGCCGCTCGGTGACATCAACGGCGACGGCCACGCCGACTTCATCTTCACGGTCCGGGAGTCGGCCGCCGGGCTCGAGGAGTGGTTGATCGCGCGGGACTTCAACGAGAACCATGAAGAGCAAATCCACCCGCACGACCTCGTCGGTCCGACGATCGCTCGCGTCCACCTCACCGATCCGAACGACCCCACGTCGGACGACGGCCTTCAGCCGCTGACGATCCTCCTGCCGGCGCCCGTCCTCGCCAGCTCACAGGGGGTTCGGGCCGACTTTGCCGCGCCGGGCGACTACGACGGCGACGGCTATGCGGACATCGCCTTCCTCGTCGTCGAAGAGACGACCAGCACAGCGATACCGTCCTACGACGAGCCGGCTCAGCTCTTCGTCCTCTTCGGCCGAGACATCTGGCCGGAGATCGTCGACCTCGCTTCCGAGGCCGATGTGATCATCGGCGGGCTCGACCCGGCGGCGGAGGTGACGAACGTCGGAAACTTCGTCGGCGACGCGGACGAGCCCGGCGACCCGGCGCCGGAGGATCTCGTTCTGCGCAGCGACAGCTCGCTCTTCCTGCTGGCGGGCGACGAGCTTCGATCGGGAGCCTGGGCAGGCTCCGGCGGCTTCTTCCTGGAGGACTTCGAGGGCGAGACGAACGCGTTCACGGTCGAGAACGACATCGGTGCCTTCGTCGATGGGCTCTGGCACCTCTCGGCGGGTCGTGGCGACGAGTTCGGCCACTCCTCCACCCACAGCTTCTACTTCGGTCGCGGTGAGGGCCCCTCGGGCGGCGGTGACTACCTCGTCGGGCACACGGCCGGGCAAATCACGTCGGCGCCGATCACGATTCCGCGAGATGTCGAGAGCGTGAAGCTCGACTTCAGCTACGTCTTCGCGACGCACGACCGCCTCGCGGGCGTTGACGAGGCCAAAGTCCTCGTACGCGTCAACGGGGGCGCCTTCGTGGAGGTCCTCGACGGCTCCGGACTCGACAACTCGACGGGTGAGTGGGAGCGCGCCGAGGTCGACGTGGGCGACTACGAAGCCGGCGACGTCGTCGAGCTTCGATTCCTCTTCGACTCGGTCGATGGGCGCAACAACAACGCGGAAGGCTGGTACGTCGATGACATTCGACTGCGCGCGATCGTCGACGTCAGTCTCGTCGATGCCGCCGTCATCACCGGCACCTCGATCGCGCAATCCGGAGTCGGCGATGTCACCGGGAACGGTCACGACGACCTCGCGATCGTCTCGGGCGCCTCGGTAGAGATCCTTCAGGGCGACGTCGCCGCGCCCGCGAACCAGCAGGAGATCCAGACGCTCGCCGTCCGCTCGGAGAATCTGCCCTTCTCCATCTCCTCCTTCGACAAACCGGTCATACTCCCGGCCGCCGACATCGATCAAGGCGGTCGCGACGATTTCATCGTCATCGGCGACTCGAAACGAGCGGCGGTCGATAACTTCGACAGCTTGATCGTCTTCGGCGAGAACCACGCGGAGGTGTGGCTCGAGCGAGGGGTGATTCCGCTGGGCGACCTCGACGGCGATGACGCGTCGGAGCTCGCTCTCCTCGAGAGCGAGGTGATCCCCCGGCTCGAGGAGGACGGTGTCGAGATCCAGCACCAGGTCTTCCACGTCTTCTACGGCGCGGCTGGCGAGACTCGTGGAGATCCGGGCGACTTCGACGCTCCGGACTTCGTCCTCGAGCCTGGACGGCCCTACTACGGCGACCTCTCCGATTTCACCGCGTCAGTGACGATCCTCACCGGGCTCGGAGACGTCTCCGGTGACGGCAACGCCGACTTCGGTGAGTCCGACCTGGGGGGCGACGCCGCCCACGTGTTCTTCGGCAGGGAGTTGACTCCTCTCCCGCAGGAGGCGAATACCGGCGACGCTGTGCTTCCCGAGAGGCTCTTCGAGCTCGAGCTTGCGACACCGCGCCTGCGCGTCAGCCCGGAGAGACGCGGCGTCGACCTCAACGACGAGGTCCCCGACGACGCTCGGCTGGCAGTGCGTGTCGAAGGCGCCGGCACGTCGGCGCGCCTGTCCTCGAGTCAGCTCGTCGGCGACGTCAACGCCGACGGCTTCGACGACCTGCTCGTCTGGGACACGAGCCACGCGTACGTGCTACTCGGCCCCGTGCTCCTCGATACCGTCGAGGACATCCGAACGCGCGCCGACATCCGCATCGACCTCGAAGGCGGCTGGACACCGGCGCGCGGCAGCGGCGACCTGGGCGATGATCGTCGCGACGATCTCGTCTTCGGGCGGCACGATACCGCGAATGACCTGATCACGGTCAAGGCGCTCGACCTCGGCTTCGCCCCGTCGCGCGACGTTCGAGCCGCCGACGGAACGACGGTGATTCAATTCTCGCTCACCGCTTTTTTCTTGAGTGGCGGCATCCACGTCGAGTTCCTCAACTGGGACGGTGACGGGATCGACGACCTCCTGGTGTTCTCGAACCACCGCCACAACGTGAACGGTGAGTCCGGATTCTACGGCGGGATCTTCCCGGGCGGCTACCTCTACGAGGTTCTCGACGGCGACGAAACGACCGCGTCGCTGTTTCAGGACGCATCGGTGGTGTTTTGCGAGAGAGTCGACGGCTCGGCGCAAGACGAGCTGACGGTCGAGAACGAGCTCGGAGTCGATGTCGCGACCTACGAATCGCGCCCGTCGCGAGAGATCTCCGCGGCCGTTCTCGATCTCGACCGAAACGGTCTCGACGAGGTGGTCATCGTTCATCCCTGGGCCTTCGACGTTCAGCCGGCGGAGGGCGACACCCCACTGCGACTGGGACGAGTCTTCGTTCTCGACTCCTCCGAGATTGGGCTCGAGGGGGGGACGGAGCACGTTATCCTTGATAGAACCGAGACACTACTCTACGACTACGACCTCGACGACAAGATCCTCAACCTCGGCGATCTCAACCGCGACGGCAGCGAGGATTTCGCCGTCGTGCGCGAGTTCGAGGGCGGAAGCGAGGACGAAGCGGCCGCCGCGATCTTCTACGGGAGCGTGTCGTACGTACCCTCCGCCCTGTTCTGGGAAGAGGACACACCGCTCCGCCTCGCCGACGCCGACGTCCAGCTCCGACGCTTTCCCGTCGGAGCGCTCGCCGGCGGGGCGAAGGCGAGTGGCGAGGTGTATCGGACCTCCGGCGCTTTACACGACGACGCTCGTCTCGACGTCGCCCTCGGCCAGCCGCGCGTCCACGTCGACGGCGAAGGCGGGTCCGACCCGAGCGGTCGCGTGCACGTCGTCTGGAACGTCGAGAGAATCCGGAGCGTGGGCGGACCACAAATCGTGCTCGAGGACCTGCCGACCGACCTCGACGGTGACGGACGCATCGACGTTCGCCGCGTCGACGGAGCCTTCGCCGGTGACCGGTTCGGCGAGCTGGCCCGATCGACCTTGATCGATATCGACCACGACGGCTTCGACGACCTGCTCGTCGGCGCGCCCGACGCCCACGCACTGCGCGACCATGTCGTAGAACCCGCCCCCGGCC
>CAYZGY010000118.1:8468-14137 GCA_964478085.1 uncultured Planctomycetia bacterium | reverse complement strand
CGCCCGTGCCGCCGTCGTGGCCCGAGATCAGGATGTGATCGGAGAAGGCCTTCGCGACTCCAGCCGCGACCGTGCCGACACCGATCTCCGAGACGAGCTTGACACTGACGCGCGACGCGCGATTCGCGTTCTTGAGATCGTGGATCAGCTGGGCGAGATCCTCGATCGAGTAAATGTCGTGGTGAGGCGGAGGAGAGATCAGTCCGACACCGGGTGTCGAGTAACGCGTCTTCGCGATGATCTCGTCGACCTTGTGACCGGGCAGCTCGCCACCCTCGCCGGGCTTCGCGCCCTGGGAGATTTTGATCTGCAGCTCGTCTGCGTTCGTCAGGTACCAGATCGTCACGCCGAATCGTCCCGACGCGACCTGCTTGATCGCGGAGCGCTTCGAGTCACCGTTCTCGAGCGGCTTGAAGCGCTCGGGATCCTCGCCACCCTCGCCCGTGTTCGACTTGCCGCCGATGCGATTCATCGCGATCGCGAGGTTCTCGTGCGACTCGGCCGAGATCGAGCCGAAGCTCATCGCTCCGGTGCAGAAGCGCTTGACGATCTCCGTGGCCGGCTCGACCTCGTCGAGCGGAACAGGATCGCCGGCAGATCCGGGCTTGAGCTTGAGGAGGCCACGAAGCGTGCAGCGCATGCGCGAGTCCTCGTCGGCGAGCTTCGAGAAGCGCTCGAAGGCGCCCTTGTCGTCGGTTCGCGCAGCGACCTGCAGCTCGGCGATGGTCTGCGGGTTCCACATGTGCCGTTCGCCTTCGGCGCGCCAGTGAAACTCGCCCGGGTTCGGGAGGACCGGCAGACGTACGCTCTCGCGTTCGGGGAATCCGATTCCGTGCCGACGCAAGGCCTCCTCGGCGAGGACGTCGAAGCCGACACCCTGGATGCGACTCGCCGTGCCGACGAAGGCCTTGTCGATCACTTCATCCCGAAGACCGACGGCCTCGAAGATCTGCGCGCCCTTGTAGCTCTGCAGCGTCGAGATTCCCATCTTGGCCATCACCTTGAGCATGCCCTTGGCGACGCCCTTGCGGTAGCCGTAGATGATCTTGTCGTCGTCGTAGTCGTCCGAGAAGAGACCGTCACGACGACACTCCCAGAGCGCCTCGAAGGCGAGGTAAGGATTGATCGCGTCGGCGCCGTATCCGATGAGCAGGCAGTGGTGGTGAACCTCGCGCGCCTCGCCGGACTCGATCACGATGCCGATCCGCGTACGCTTGATCTGACGCACGAGGTGGTGGTGCACCGACCCGCAAGCGAGAAGCGCCGAGATCGGCACGCGATCCGGGCCGACAGCGCGATCCGAAAGGACCACGAGGCTGAAGCCCGCGTCGATCGCCTCTTCCGCTTCGCGCGAGATGCGATCGAGCGCGGCGACGAGCCCGTCCTTGCCTTCGGAGCGAGGGAACGTGATGTCGATCGTCTTCGACTTCCAGCCGCGGTAGTCGAGCGACTTGATCGCCGCGAACTCCTGGTTCGTGAGGATCGGATGCGGGATGCGAAGACGATGCGCGTGGCCTTCTTTCGTATCGACGATGTTCCCTTCCGGGCCGATGTAGCACTCGAGCGACATGATGACCTCCTCGCGAATCGAGTCGATCGCGGGGTTCGTCACCTGAGCGAATAGCTGCTTGAAGTAGTCGTAGAGGAGTCGAGGCTGATCCGAGAGGCACGCGAGCGAGGAGTCGTTCCCCATCGAGCCGACGGGGTCGCGCTCCTGCTCGACGAGCGGCCGCAGCATGAACGAGAGCGTCTCGACCGTGAAGCCGAAGGCCTGCATGCGCGGGAGGATCGTCTCGGGATCGAAGCCGTGCGAGTCCGCCGGGACGGGGAGCTCCGAAAGATCGATGCGCTGGTTCTCGACCCAGTCGCCGAAAGGCTGCGAGCTCGCAAGCTCTCCCTTGAGCTCCTCGTCCGAGATGATGCGTCCTTTGTCGAAGTCGACGAGGAACATGCGTCCGGGCTGGAGTCGTCCCTTGTACTTGACGATCTTCGGGTCGACCGGCGTGACGCCGACCTCGGACGCCATGATGACTCGGTCGTCGTGCGTGACGTAGTAACGACTCGGGCGCAGACCGTTTCGATCGAGGACGGCGCCGATGTAGTGGCCGTCGGTGAATGCGATCGACGCGGGGCCGTCCCACGGCTCCATGAGAGCCGAGTGGTACTCGTAGTAGGCCCGCTTCTCCTTCGGCATCGACTCGTGCTGCTGCCAAGCCTCGGGAACCATCATTGTCACCGCATGCGGCAGCGAACGACCGGCGAGAAGCAGGAACTCGAGCACGTTGTCGAAGGTGCCCGAATCGGAGCAGTCTTCCTCGCAGATCGGGAAGCACTTCTCGAGATCTTCGCCGAAGAGATTCGACTCGACGACGCCCTCGCGCGCGCGCATCCAGTTCATGTTGCCGCGCAGCGTGTTGATCTCGCCGTTGTGGCTCATGAAACGGTTTGGCTGCGCGCGATCCCACGACGGAAAGGTGTTCGTCGAGAATCGCGAGTGCACCATCGCGAGATGGCTCTTGTAGTCCGGGTCCTCGAGGTCGGCGTAGTAGGGGACCACCTGCTCGGACATCAGCTGTCCCTTGTAGATGATCACCTTCGTTGAGAGGCTGCAGACGTAAAAGGCCTTCGCTTCCGCGAGATCCGAGTTTCGGAGCTCTCGCGTCGCGCGCTTGCGAATGACGTAGAGCTGTCGCGCGAGAGCGTCGCCCTCGACACCTGCGGCGGCGCCGATGAAGAGCTGCTCGATCGCGGGCTCGCTCGCCCGCGCGGTCGGGCCGATGTCCGCGTGATCGGGACGTGTGGGCACGACGCGCCAACCGAGGAGCTGTTGACCCTGCTCAGCGATGATCCCCTCGACGACCTCCTTGCACTTCTGACGCTGGGCGTCGTCCTTCGGCAAGAAGACGTTGCCCGCGGCAAAACGACCCGGCTCCGGAAGGTCGACACCGAGAGCGGCCTTCGCCGCCTTCCGAAGAAACTCGTGCGGCAGTCCGGTCAGGAATCCGGCACCGTCACCCGTGTTCGGCTCACAGCCGCACGCGCCGCGGTGCGTCATGCGATTGAGCATCTCCGCCGCGTCGATGATGATCTCGTGACTCGGCAGCCCTTTGATCTGCGCGATGAAGCCGACACCACAGCTGTCTTTTTCCAGGCTGGGATCGTAGAGGCCGCGCTTCTCTGGGAAACCGGAACGCACGCATTGAGGATCGCGCTGCATCGAAAGGACTCGTCTTCTGGATGAAGTCGTAAGAGCTGAAGAGGAAAGGCTTAGCCGAACCTGCTCAGGCCCGTGACGGGGCGTCATTGAGGGCGGCCGTGCCGCCTGAACTTTTCCCTGACCGATTCGAGGAGGCCGCGAAACCGCAGCACGACGGGAGGAAACCGGACCCGCGTTTTCCGGTCGTGGCGTTCGCGTGTCGAACGTCCCAAGAGACCACAAGGCCCTGCATTAGTCAATTGCGCTCTCGCGCAAAGACTTGTATAAGTAAGACTTATATGGCCGGCGCCGATCCCAAAAAGACACGCACCCACAACGTCAACCTCCAGGGCCTCGAGGTCTTCTGTGAGGTCGTTCGACTCCGCAGCTTCTCACGCGGCGCGGAGGCCGTCGGCATCACGCAATCCGCAGCGAGCCAACTAGTTGCGCACCTCGAAGAGGCGCTCGGGCTGAAACTGATCGACCGCCGGCAGCGGCCTCTGCGACCGACGGCCGAAGGGCAGCAGTACTACCAAGGCTGCCGCCAGATGCTCCATGGCTACGCAGCGATGGTCGACCGGGTGCAGCGACAAAATAACGCAGGTGGGGGAAGCGTTCGTGTCGTCTCGATCTACTCCGTAGGGCTGCACACGTTGAGCCCTCGCGTGCAACGATTCCTCCAGGAGAACGCGGGCTCGACGGTTCGCCTCGGGTACTACCACCCCGTGAAGGTCTACGGCGCGGTCCTCGACAACGAGGCCGAGGTAGGCGTCGTCTCCTATCCGAAATCCGTGCGTCAGCTCGAGGTCATCCCTTGGATCGAGGAGGAGATGGTCGTCGCTTGCCCGCCGGACCATCCGCTGGCCGAGTCCGGTCCTCTCGCGGATGCCGGCAAGCCGAGCATCGAGCTCTCCGAGCTCGAAGGGGCAGGTTTCGTCGCGTTCGACGCGGACCTGCAGATCCGTCGCGAGATCGACAAGAAGCTCAAGCAGAAGCAGGTCACGGTTCAGATCCTCTCGGAGTTCGACAACATCGAGACGATCAAGCAGGCGCTCGAGATTTCGCACGCCGTCAGCATCCTGCCGCGGCCGACCGTCCTTCGCGAGGTCGAGCGCGGCAACCTCGTCGAGCTCCACATCTCGGACGTCGACTTGCGCCGCCCCGTCGGCATCGTCCACAAAAAGCGGCCGAAGCTCACCCCGACGGCCGAGCTGTTCATCGATTCCCTTCGCGCGGAAGCGACAGCTTCGTGACAGGCGTGCTCCCCGTCGGTCATACTGAGGTCGTCTCAGACGAAAGAGAGAAAGACATGAAAACATCGACGCTGACCCGCGCATCGCTCACGCTCGCCGCACTCGCGCTCCTCGCCACCACGACTTCCGCTGACGCCGAAGATCCGAAGCCGCTCCGCGCCTTGATGATCTCCGGCGGCTGCTGCCACGACTACAAGGGACAGAACAACGTTCTTTCAGACGGCATCTCGAAACGCGCGAGAGTCGTCTGGACGATCGTCCAGGGTGGCAAGGCGCGTGGCGACAAGATCAGCCTCTACGAGAAGAAGGACTGGGCGAAGGACTTCGACGTCATCGTCCACAACGAGTGCTACGGCGGTGTCACCGACGTCAAGTTCGTCGAGAACATCGCCAAGGCGCACTTCGACGGCAAGCCCGCCGTCATGATCCACTGCTCGATGCACAGCTACCGCAACGCGAAGACTGACGAGTGGCGCAAGTGTCTCGGGGTGACCTCGAAGCGTCACGAGCGCCACCGGCCGTACACCGTCAAGGTGCTCGAGAAGAAGCACCCGATCATGATCGGCTTCCACGACGGCTGGATCCCTCCGAACGGGGAGCTCTACATGATCGAGAAGCACTGGCCGAAGTGCACGCCCCTCGCGAAGGCGTACGGCAAGGACACGAAGAAGGATCACACGGTGATCTGGACGAATCAGTACGGCAAGGGTCGAGTCTTCGGCACGACGATCGGCCATCACACCGCGACACAGAAGGAAGAGCAGTACCTCGACCTCGTGACACGCGGACTCCTTTGGGCTTGCGACCAGCTCGAGAAGGACGGCACGCCGAAGCCGGGCTACGAGGCCGACGACTCGGAGCCGAAGGAGAAGTCCGCAGCCAAGACGGTCCCTGAGAAGTCCGGAGACGCGAAGAAGAAGGAGTCCTGATTCCTCGTGAGCGTCGTCGCCCTCGTTCATTCCGGCGAAGATGCCGCGTCCCTCTCGAGGTGGGGATTGCGCTTCGCACGCGCACACGAACGTGAGCTCGTGGTTTTAATCACGGAGCCAGGGTTCGCGGATCGCGTGCGCAGAGCGTTCGAGGACGAAGATCGAGCCGTCGAGGTCGGCGACGTCGAGAAACCTGAAGAGTCCGATGGAACCGACAGCTCGACCGGACTCGGGGGCGAGGACGATGCCGAGGACGATGCCGAGGACGATGCCGAGGACGATGCCGAGGAC
>CAYZGY010000118.1:0-8368 GCA_964478085.1 uncultured Planctomycetia bacterium | reverse complement strand
CGAGGACGATGCCGAGGACGATGCCGAGGACGATGCCGAGGACGATGCCGAGGACACGCGAACGCTCTGGCGCGTTCAAGTGGTCGAAAGCGAGGAGAAGCACCAGCCGCAAGTCGCTTGCGTCCTCCAGCATCTCTCGAAGCACAAGGCGAAGCTCCTCCTCCTCTGCCAACGACGACGCAGCTCGAGTCGGCCGGCGGCGCTCGTCCGCGAGCTCTTTCGTGCGGCGCCGTGCGAGACCCTGCTGCTGCGCTGGGGCGGTGGGGACACGAATGCCGAAGAGCCACTCCAGCCCCCGAAGGAGCGGGTCCTGATTCCGACGAGTGGTGGGCCGCACGCGTCCGTCGCGCTCGGCCTCGCCGACAAGCTCTGCCGGGCCGAGGAGAGGAATGCGACGGCACTCTTCGTCGAGCAGTCGGGTGGCGACGAAGCACGCGACGTCGGCGCGAGGCGACTCCATGGAATCCTCTCGAAGGCCGGTCTCGCCGAGGACTCGCCCGTCAGCCCGCACGTCGAGGTCGCCGAGGACGTTCGTCGAGCGATCGCGAAGGTGGCGGGGGACACGCACACCCTGATCCTCGTCGGCGCTTCGAACGTCGGCACGCTGCGTCGAGCGGTCTTCGGGACGATCCCGGATCATCTACTCGACGCGGAGGGTTGTGCCGTCGGAGTCGTCCGTTCGGCTCGTCCTCTGCTCGAGCGCGTCAAGGAGCGCTTCGAGCGCTGGCTCGACCTGACGATTCCCCAGCTCGGGCGGGAGGAGCGCATCGATCTCTTTTCGCGGCTCGAGGACGGATCGAAGTGGAACTTCGATTTCATGATCCTCATCGCGCTCTCGACGGCGATCGCCGCGCTCGGTCTCGTCGCGAACAGTGCGGCGGTCGTGATCGGGGCGATGCTCGTCGCGCCGTTGATGACGCCTCTCCTCGGTGCCGGCCTCGCGATCGTGCAGGGGAATCGGCCCCTGATTCTCACGTCGTCGCGGGCGATCGTCTCGGGTTTCCTGCTCGCGCTCCTCGTCGGCCTCATCGTCGGACTCTGTGTGCCGCTGACGGAGCTCTCGGATGAGCTCAAGGCGCGAGGAAGTCCGCTCCGGCTCGACTTGGCGGTCGCCCTCCTTTCGGGGCTCGCGGCCGCGCACTGCGTAGGACGATCCAACCTCTCGGCGGCCTTGCCCGGGGTCGCGATCGCGGCGGCACTCGTTCCGCCGATCGCTACGACGGGCATCTCGCTCTCGACCGGACACATGGAAAACGCGCGCGGTGCAGCGCTGCTCTTCGGCACCAACGTGGTAGCGATCATTTTGGGCGGCGCGCTCAGCTTCTACGCGGGCGGCGTTCGCTCGCAGGGGAAGACCGGGTCGGGGGGGCTCTGGGTGAGACACGTCCTTGTCCTCCTGATCATCATCAGCGCGACGTTAGCCGTGCCGCTCGGCTCGGTGATCGTTTCGGAGATCGGAGAGCGGGTCGGTGCGAGCGATGGAGGCACGGATCACGCTGCGACAATGGACCTCATCGAGAATCGACTCGAGCGCTCGCTTTCGGATACGCTTCCCCGCATTCGACTCGAAGGGGTCTCCTTCGAGACCTTCGAGGACGAGAACGTGTGCGAGGTTCGCGTCTCCTCGATTCGTCCTCTCCCTGACGAGGCCGTGTCTGCGATCGTCGAAGAGGTCTGGACCGTCTCGGGGACGGACACGAGGGTCAGAATCAGGACGGAGCTCTTGGTCGAGGTGAAGAATTGAGAGCGTCGATCGAGATCTCGTGGGTCGCGCTCTTGCTGATCGGATGTCGTTCCCCCGAACGCGTCGAGCTCTTCAACGGTCGAGATCTCGAGGGTTGGACGACCTGGCTCGTCGACACCGAGCACGACGACCCGCGAGGCGTGTACTCTGTCGCGGACGGCATGATTCGCATCTCGGGTGACGGTTTCGGCTACCTTGCGACGAAGGAGACCTTCGGAGACTTTCACCTGCGCGTCGAGTTTCGCTGGGGTGAAAGCAACCACCGCGGTCGAGAAGGCAAGGCGCGCGACTCGGGCCTCTTCCTGCGGTCCGTCGGACCGGACGGCAACAGCTTCGACGGCGGGGGGGCGTTTTGTGCCGCCATCGAATGCCAGATCATGGAAGGGGCTGTCGGAGACTTCCTGCTGATCCGTGGCGACGACGAGTCGGGAAACGAGATCCCCGTGACCTACACGACTCGATCGCGTGAGAAGGACGCGGACGGCTGGCCGTACTTCTCCGAGGATCCGTCCGCCGAAGCCGTCGTCATCCGTCGCTTCGGTCGAGTCAATCGATTGAGAAAGAACCGCCAGTGGTCGGACACTCTCGAGTGCCCGGATCCGAGCGGTCTCGAGCGCGCAGCTCCTCTGTGGAACGTTCTCGAATGTGAATGTCGCGGAGACACGATCCGAGTCCATCTGAATGGCGAATTCGTCAACGAGGTGACCGCGGTCTACCCTTTGTCAGGACGCATCTTGCTTCAATGTGAGGGGTCTGAGATCTTCTTCCGCGAGGTCTCGATTTCACAGTAGCGTGTTCGGGTCGATAGGTCTACGATCGGCTTCGGAGGTACGATTTCGCCATGTTGCGGGCTGTTTGGTCAGTGTTCTGTCTCGTCGGAGTGTGGACCTGCCTCGTTCACACCGAGAGGGAAGCCCACGCCCAGGGAGAGCCTTTCGTGGGTCTTCCGGCCGACGAAAAGCTCTTCGAAGGCCCGCAGTCCTTCCCCCTCGACGCGTCCGCCAACGCGGCGGTAGCCGACGACTTCGACGGCGACGGCAATATCGACGTCGCCGTCACCCAGGAAGCTGCAGCGCAGGTCCGCTTCCTCTATCGCAAGTCTGACGGAAGCTTCGAGGAGTCCCGAGCGCTCGAGGTCGGCCTCAGCCCTGTCTTCCTCGTCTCCGCGAAGATCGACGACGACGATCGACCCGACCTCGTCTGCGTCAATAGCGGCTCTTCCGACGTGTCGATCGCGCTCAACCGAGGGGCGCGAAAGTTCGAGGTCGTCAGCAAGGTCGATACGGGCACGAATCCGAGAGTCGCGGGTGCTGGAGATTTCGATCTCGACGGTGTCCTCGACCTGGCGATCTCGAATCTGCTCTCGAACGACATCGCGATCGCTCTCGGCAACGGCGACGGGACCTTCACCGACGGAGAGAGCCTCCGCGTCGGCGACAATCCGCACTTCCTCGTCGTCGGCGATTACGACGACGATGAGCACGACGACATCCTGCTCATCAATTCGCTCTCACGCGTACAAGGGATGCTCAGCTTCTTTCATTCGAACGGCGACGGCACGTTTGCCCCGGCGGTTCAGACGTTCCTCGGTGGTCGAGGCGAGAAGACGCCTCGCTTCCTCGCGACCGGCTTCTACAACGACGATCATCTGCCCGACGCGGCGGCACTGACCGACGAGCGCGAGGTTCACGTCTTCATCAACCTCGGTGAGGGAAAGTTCGATCCGGCACTCGTCCACTCGAACGAGAACGAGCGCTTCGTCCCGACCTTTCTCGTCTCCGCGGACTACGACGCGGACGGCAACGCGGACCTCCTCACCCCACTCTCGAACGACAACGACGCCGGTGCGCGACTCTTTCCCGGTGACGGGCAAGGGAGCTTCGGCGACCCCCGGGACGTCTTCTTCGGTGAGGAGGTGGCGGCCCTGCAGATTATCGACTTCAACGCCGACGGCATCGATGACGTGATGACCGCGTGGGGGCCGACGGCAGAGATCGCCGTTCACACCTCCGAGAGTCCCGGTGTCCTGATCGGTCGAAGACGCCTCGGGCTCCCGACCGCGCCGGTCGACCTCGCCCGACTCGACCCCGAGCGCGGAGAGAAGGGTGAGCTCCTCGTGCTCTCGGCTCTGGGCTTCTTTCACGTCACGAACCTCGAACGCGCTCTCCCGACGCCCGCCGTGCCGCTCGAGCAGTTCCCCGCCGGAACGATGAAGCGCTTCGAGCTCGTCGATCTCGACGGTGACGGCATTCGCGATATCGCCGCGATCGACTCGAACATCCCCGCGTCTTTGGCGATCCATCTCCTCGGACGGGATTTCGAGATTCGCGAGTCGCTGAGCTACCTCGTCGGAATCTCCCCTTTCGATCTGATGGTCCGTGATTTCGACGGGGACGACGCGCTCGACGTCGCCGTCGGCAGCCTGGGAGATTCTCAGATCACGGTCTTCCGCTCTCCCCACAAGTCGGATCTCGACCCCGATGAAGAGCGCACCTTCGCGTTTCCGATCGAAGGACGCGGCGTGATCAAGATGACGAACGCCGACTTCAACGGCGATGGACATGTCGACATCGTCGCTGCGACCCGCGCCAACTTGACGATCATCTACGGAGACGGCCGAGGGGGGGAGATCGCACGCAAGGAGTTCCCGGAGTATCGGCGGGCGACCGACGTCAAGGGCTTCAACCTCGAAGGAGACGATCGTCCCGAGCTTCTCGTCACGGTCGAGGATGAGCTCCTGATCTTTCGCGATGTCGCCGTTCCGACTGCGGTCGACGGAGCTCCTCTGCGCTTCCGATTCGAAGGCAACGAGGACAAGCTCGGCTCGATCGTGATGGTCGATATCCAGCGCGATGGTTCGCCCGAGCTCCTGACGACGTCCCGATCGAAGCTCTACATCCTCGAGCGCAATGCGGAGGGGCAGTTCGTCGAGAGAGAGCGCCACCGCATCGGCTATCTCGCGCGCAAGTTTCTGCTCGACGATTTCGACGAGGACGGCTAGCTCGACTTCGTCAGCGCGGACACGGGCTCGATCGGGCTTTCGGTTCTCTACGGTCAGATTCCCAAAGACGTCGCTCCGGAGCCGACGATCCGTCGAGGTGACGCCGACTCGAACGGAGACGTGAACCTCACGGACGCGGTCTTCACGCTCAATCAGCTTTTCTCGGGTGGCCCGAGACCGGCTTGTCCCGACGCCGCCGATGCGGACGACTCGGGATCGGTCAACCTCACCGACGCGATCGTCGTCCTCAACTACCTTTTCCGGCAGGGGCCGGTTCCGGCGGCACCCGGCGCGGAAGAATGCGGGCGAGATCCGACCCCGGACCCCCTCGGCTTTTGCGAGTCGGAGTGCCGCTGAGCTCTTTCGAGCGGTGCTCCTTCGAACGGCTCAGAAACCACGCTGCTCGATCGCGCTTCGGAGCTGCTCGACGTTTCTTCGGTCGACCCCTCTTTCCCGAAGCGTCTCGGCGTCGAGCTCGAGCAGTTTGTCGACGTCCTCGACGGAGCGCGCCGGCTGACCCGTCCGGAAGCGGAGAACGGCCCGCTGCCAGCGTTCGAGCGCCGCCTCGGGATCGAGTCTCAGGATCACGTCGTGGTAGCGGAGCACCGCCGGGATGTCGTTCAGCTCGACCGAGACATTCGAGAGGTTGCGCAGGACGCGAACGATGATCGACCGCTTGGTGGCCGGTTCGAGGTCGGTCTCCGAGAGTCCCGGAACGGAGACGACGCGCAGAGCGTCCATGTCGAGAAACTTGCCGCCATCGAACGGGTCTAGAACCTCCGTCGGCTCATCCTCGGGTCGGTACTGGACCACGAAGTGGCGAGGAACTCCGAGACCGACGACGGGGAGATCGACGCGTCGCGCAAGCTCGAGGAAGACGATCGAAAGCGTGATGGGGAGGCCTTCGCGATCGTCGAGAACCTCGTTGAGGTAACTGTTCGAACGGTGGTAGTAATCGCCGCGGCTGCCTCGAAAGCCGAGATCGGAGGCGAAGTACTCGGCGAGCTGCTCGACGTGCCGGCGTTCTCTTCTCGAAGAGTCGAATCGTCCGCGCAACTCGGCGGCAAAGCGATCGAAGAGCCGCGTGTAGGAATCGACGTCGATGTCGCGATTGTCCAGCTGGGAGACGAGGAGCGCTGCGCGGAGAAGACTCGCGTCCTCCTCACCCTTGTCGAGCTCCGCGACGATCTTGTTCTCCACACTTCGCTGATGTACGAGTTTCGCGAGGTGTCGCAGGCGAAACGCTTCATCCTCGAGGTCCTTCGCACGCCGCTCGAGAAGTGTGAGCGCGCCCTCGCCCACGTCGGCGATCTAGTCGACGGTCGCGCCCTCGGGTGGGGCCGTCGTCGAGAAAAGCGAGGCGACCTCGTTAAACCGTGGGACGTCCTCGAGAGACAGTCGGGTCGAGGGGATCTCCGTCGCGACACGGAAATTGCGAAACTCCGCCGAAGGCGAACGGAACTTGCAAAGCCCGACGCGCCCGATCTTCAGGCCGTCGTCATCGAGATCGATGATCGGTTCGTCGTTCACCGAGCAGACGATGCGCGAGTTGTCGACCTTGACCTTCACCGTGTTCCACTCGCCACTGCGGTAGTGCGCGCTCGGCAGCGTCTGGAGAATGGTCCACTGAAAGACGGTGGGGCCCTCGAAGCGAGTCAATCGGAGCGAACCGCCCGTAGGGTAAAAACCGTAGTGCTTCTCTCCGCCGTCCGCGTGAAAGACGAGTCCGGCAGCCCCGCTCTCGTCGCCGAGCTTGACGTCGACGGCGAGCTCGAACGAGGTCATAGGAACGTCGCGGCGAGAGAGGCAGATCATGCGACCACCGAACCCCGTTCCTTCGCCTTCTGCGACGACACGACCCGCTCGCTGGCGCCAGGTGCCGCCCTCGGTCGCAACGGTCCACTCTCGAGCGTCGAGGGCGCCGATGGTTCTCCAGCGTGCGATCGGGACGGGGCGAGGGTCGACGAGGAGCTTCTTGAGATCGTTCACGGCGACCGCGAATCCGAGCGCATCTCCGCTTTTGATCGCGATCACGCCGACCACGCGCTGCTTCGCGTCGACGAGCGGGCTTCCACTATTGCCCGGCTCGATCGGCATCGCGACTTGAATCATCGCGCCGCGCTCATCAATTTCGCGACGACCGGCGATGACGCCCTTCGAGACGCTGAAGTCGAAGCCGAGCGGATTACCGATCGCGAGCACCGGCTGCCCCGGGCGTACGGAGTCGGAATCGCCGAGCTCGAGAGCGGGGAGATTTTCCGCACGAACACGAATCACCGCGAGGTCCTTCTTCCGATCGACGGCGATGACTTCGATCGGCTCGAGCGTCTGACCGTTGCGACGCTGAATCGTGAACTCGCGCCCTTCGCCGATGACGTGATGGTTCGTCACGATCAATCCGTTCGCGTCGAGAACGAATCCCGTTCCGACTCCCGACGATTCGCCGGTGCGATTCGAGGAGCGAATGACGACGACCGATTCTCGCACCTTGGCCGCGATCGCCTCGAAGTCCTCGGGGGACATGTCCATCTCGTCGGAGAGCGAGACGGAGGAAGGAAGCACGAGCGCGCTGAGCAGGAGGGCGCCGACGAGCGCCGGCGGGCGAGTCTTGTGAAGGATCTGCATAGAGCCAGCCTAAGGCAGACCCGCGTTCTTTGCAGCTAGATTGCCGTGCGTCGAGATTCGAACAGCGCACGAAAAAAGGGGCTCCATGATCTCTCACAGAGCCCCTCGACTAGCTATCGACTTCGCGTGCCGCGAATTAGGCGTGCACCTCTTCCTCGACCGGATCGGCGGCCTCGGCAGGAGCCTCGACGGGCGCGGGTGCCGCCGGCTCGGCAGCAGCCTGAGGCTCCGGGCTGGCGCCCGACTCGACCTGCGCGGCCGGATCGAACTCCTTCCAGTAGTCCTCGGGCATGTCGAGGGCGATCTTGAGCGCACCGTTAGAGCCCGCGTACTGCGGCTCCTCGACGCGCGTCACCTTACCTCCTCCGTACTCACCGAGGGCTTCCTCGATGGCGCGGGCGAGGCCCTTGATCTGACAGCCACCACCGCCCAGGAGGATGTTGTTACGCATCTTGGCCTGGAACTCGGGATCGTACGTCGCGATCAGGTCCTGCAGAGCCGCGACCGTCGGCGGGACGATCGTGTAGCAGCCCGCGTACACCTGCTCGGTGATGTCGAACTCCTGCGGCTTACCGGCGACCGGCATGGTGACGAAGACGTCGTCCATGTTGCGGCTCACCGACGAGTTCTTCTCCTTGAACTCGCGCACCATGTTGATCGAGAACTGAGCCTCGGGGTAGGCCTCTTTGATGTTCTCGGCGACCGACTGGTCGATCGAGTCACCAGCGACCTCGTGCGTGCGCTGATCGTCCGCACCCGGCATCGTACCGTGGACGCGGCAGAGGTCGGTCGTACCCGCACCGAGGTCGATGACGAGCGTGTCGTCGAGGAAATCGAGGCCGTAGGCGACCGCGAACGGCTCCGAGCAGAGGATGACGGTGTCGATGCAGCTCGCCGCCGCCTCGAGGATCGTCGTCTTTCCTTCGACGCTCGCCTCGGCAGGTGCGCCGATGACCGCGAAGATCCTGCTGCCGGCCGGAGCCTTGGCGAGCGAGACC
>CAYZGY010000117.1:0-14147 GCA_964478085.1 uncultured Planctomycetia bacterium | reverse complement strand
AATCTGAACCACTCGAGAAAATCGATGCTCCGCGGCCTCGTTAGCTCGGTGCTGCTGGTGGTCGTGTGCGCGACGACGACTCAGGCTCAGAGTCGCTTCGTGCGGGGTGACTGCAACGTCGATACAAGGCTCGATCTCTCCGATCCCGTCTCCGTCCTGACGTTTCTCTTCCTCGGTGAAGAACCGCCCCTCTCTTCCTCGGTGAAGAACCGCCCCTCTCTTCCTCGGTGAAGAACCGCCGCCGTGTCGCGACGCCTGCGATGCGAACGACGAGCTGCGGCGATCGACAGCTTCGACGACCCGAAACGCATCGAAGCGCTCAAATCCCTTCGGGAACGAATCGAGTCTCGCTCACGCCGAGTACGCGAGTCCGGCCATCACCCCCACCCCCACCCGCAGCGTCCGCTCGTCGATCGTGAAGCGCGAGCTGTGAAGCGGGTGCTCCGTCTTTCCCGGCGCCGTCGAGCCGACGCGAAGGAGCAGTCCCGGCACGCGATCGGTGAACTGTCCGAAGTCCTCGCTGCCCATGCTCGCAGAGATCAGCTGCCTCACGGAATCCTCGCCGAAGAGCGTCGAGGTGACCTCTTTCGCCGCGGCGGTGAGGTCGGGATCGTTGCGCACGGCGGGTGGGCCGCGGCGCAGCTCGACCTCGTACTCGGCACCGGCGGATTCGGCGTGCGCCGCGATCGTCTCGCCGATCGACTCTCCGAGCCCTCGCGTCACGTCCTCATCGAAACCGCGCATCGTCCCGCCGAAGCGAAGCTCGCTCGGGAGCACGTTGAGCGCTTCGCCCGCACGGATCATGCCGACGCTGACGATCGCGGGCTGCGTCAGAGGATCGAGTGTCGTGCGTGGAAGGTCGAGAAGCTCGGGAATGATTCGCGTCGCACAAGCGATGAGATCGACCGTCTGAAACGGACGTGCCCCGTGGCCGCCCGGACCTCGAAGCGTGCACTCGAATGCGTACGCGCTCGAGGTGATGTAACCCGGCAAAAAGCCGATCGTGCCGGCCGGCAGAACCGGCCAAACGTGAAGCCCGATGACGTCGGCGACTCCCTCGAGGACTCCCTCCTCGATCACCTTCTGCGAACCGCTCGGTGAAACTTCCTCGGCTGGCTGGAAGACGAGCCGAATGTCGCGCGGCAGCGGCGCGCAGTCCGTGAGCACTTTCGCGACCGAAAGGAGGATCGCCGTATGCGCGTCGTGACCGCAGGCGTGCATCTTTCCGGGACACGTCGACGCGAAGTCGAGTCCGGTGTTCTCGTCGACGGCAACTGCATCCATGTCCGCGCGCAGAATGCGAGCCTCGCTGAGCGAGTCGGATCCACCGCTCTTCGGGATATCGACGACGACACCAGTCTCTGCCAGTCGCCGTGGCTCGTAGCCGATCTCGCGCAGCGTCTTCTCGACGTAACGCGCCGTGCCCTCCTCCTCCCAGCTGAGCTCGGGATGCGCGTGGAGGTGTCGGTAGTGGGCGATCGTCTCCGACTCGACGCGCCCGAGAGCACGCGAAAGAGCCTCAGACATGCGCCGGTCGATTCTCCTCGAATTCCTTGATCAAGTAGTCGACGACCGAATCGAGACTGCCCGTCTCGCGATAGACGGCTCGCTGTCTCGCGAAGCTCGGCCCCTCGCGGATCATCTGACGAATGCGCGGCAGCTGCGAAGTGCTCCCGAGCTCATCGAAGACCGGCTTGAGATCCTCGACGAGCTTCTCGAGCGACTCGGAAATCGGCGCGACGCGTCCATCTTCGTCGACGATGGTCGAACCGCGAATGCTGTAGCGAGCCGCGCGCCAACGATTCTCTTTGACGATGCGCGGGTGGAGAATCGGCACCTCGTGCCCGGCTTGAATCTCGCGCTGGAGATGGACGATCAACGCTTGGATCAGCGCCGCCATCGCGACGATCTCGACTCGCGTCGCCAGCGCATCACAGACGCGCATCTCGACCGTGCCGAATCCCGGGTGCGGACGGATGTCCCACCAGATCTCGCGAATGCTCTCGATCGCCTGCGCCCGCACGAGCGTGTTGACGAGATTCTCGAACTCGCTCCAGTTTTTGTGCCGGTAGGGAAGCCCCGCCGTCGGAAGCGTCTCGAAGATCTTGATGCGCGACGACGCGAGACCCGAATCACGCCCCTCCCAAAACGGCGAGCTCGCACTGAGCGCGAGAAGGTGCGGGAGCCAAAACTCGAGGTGGTTCGTCACCGAAATCGCGGTCTCGGGATCGGGCACACCGACGTGCACGTGGAGCCCGAAAATCAGGAGGCGACGCGCGGGCCACTGCACTCGATCGACGAGCATGTGATAGCGCGGATCCTCGCTGACCTTCTGGTCCTCCCAGAGAGCCGCTGGATGCGTGCCCGCACCGACGAGCGCAACGCCCATCGGATCCGTCACGGCACGGAGCTTCTTGAACTTCTCCTCGAGATCTTTGTCGACCTGATCGGTGTTTTCACACACGCAGGTGTTGATCTCGATCGTCGACTTAAGAATATAATTCTTGACCCAATCCGTCTCGCCGAACGCATCGAGGATGGCGGGCGCGGCGTGCACCAGCCGGCGTGTTTCGCGATCGACGAGCTGAAGCTCGACCTCGACACCGACCGTAGGTCGCGGGCTGCTGTTGAACTGAAGTCCCATGGCGTTGCAGTATATGATTTCGCAAGGACGATTGCACGCAGCGCGAGCAAAGAGGCCATGACTGCGAAGAATACCGACAAGCTGAACTTCGGCACCTCGGGGTGGTCGTACAAGGACTGGGTCGGCCCGTTCTACGAAGAGGGAACGGTGCAGCGGGACTACCTCGTGCAGTTCGCGAAGCAGTTCGCGTGCGTCGAGGTCGACTCGACGTTTTACCGCATCCCGTCGATCAAGATGGTCGAAGGCTGGGCTGGCCGAACGCCGGATCACTTCCGCTTCGCGCCGAAAGTCCCGAGCATCGTCACACACGGCGCACAGGGGGAGCGGCCGAATCTGAAGAAGGTCCTTCTCGACGAGGAGGACAGTGTCGCGACCTTCCTCGAAGCCCTCGAGCCTCTCGGCGACAAGCTCGGTCCGGTCGTCTTTCAGTTTCCGTACTTTCGCGTCAAGGAGTACTCGCTCGAGGAGTTCGTCCAGCGACTCGAGCCGATCCTCGAGCGGCTTCCCGAAGACAGGCGTTTCTGTGTCGAGGTGCGCAACAAGGGCTGGCTCAAGCCCGAGCTCTTCGATCTTCTGTCCAAGCACCGTGTCGCCTCCGTGATGATCGACCACCCCTACATGCCGTGGCCGCGCGAGCAGCTCGCGGCGGGCATGCTGACGACCGACTTCACCTACATCCGGCTCCTCGGCGATCGCTACAAGATCGAGGAGACGACGAAGACGTGGGAGAAAATCGTCGTCGACAAGAGCCGATCTCTCGAAGATTGGGCTGAAGTGATCGGAAAAATCGCGGAGAATCAGGGAATCGGCGCGGCATGGGTCTTCACGAACAACCACTTCGCGGGACACGGCCCGGCCACGACACGCGACTTGATGAACCGCGTGCTCAAAGGCTGAACGAGCGTAGCAGCACGAGCCGAACCGACCGAATCAGAGCAAACCTCAGAACACCCACTTTGTTAACGCAGGGAGAAAGTAACGAATGAGTTCTCGCATCTCGAAATACACCGGCTTCCTGGCCGCGATCCTGATCACGCTGTCGGCGACGTCGTCCGTCTGGGCGAAAGACTCGGACCCGTACGACATCGACAAGCGCTTCGGTGAATGGAAGTCGCTCTTCAACGGCAAGGACATCAGCGGCTGGCAGACGGCGAAGACGCGTCAAGCCGGCGGCAAGAACCTATGGACCGTCGAGGACGGTGCGCTGACGAACGTCCGCGCGGGCGTCAACGACATCTGCACGATCGAGGAGTTCACCGCCTACGAGCTCATCGTCGAGTACCGTCTGCCTCCGCGGAAGAACCCCAACAAGCCGCACGGAAACAGCGGCGTCTACCTGCGCGGCACGTGCGAAGTGCAGATCTTCGACAGCTACGGCAAGCCCGACGACAAGCTCAGCGCGGCGGACTGCGGTGCGATCTACGGTGTCGGCTACGTCGCTCTGACGAACACGCAGAAGAAACCGGGCGAGTGGAACAAGTTCCGCATCATTCACGTCGGCGATCACATCACGGTCTACCACAACGACGTTCTCATCCAGGACAACGTCTTTCAGCCGAGCCGCACGGGCGGCGCGATGGGTCACTATCCGACGGGCGACAAGCACAAGCTCACGGGACGCAAGGGCCCGCTGATGTTCCAAGGCGACCACGGCAAGGTCTGGTACAAGAACATCAAGATCCGCCCGCTGATGCAGGGCAAGGGCTGGCGCCCGATCTGGAACTTCGCGGACCTCTCGGAGTTCAAGGGTGACAAGGGCGACAAGCGCAAGTGGAAGGTCCACACGATCGAGGTGGGCAAGGAAAAGAAGAAGATGGCGACGGCCTTCACCAATACCGCCGTCGGTGGAGGTGGCCACGATCTCTGGACGAACGAGGCCTTCGGCAACTTCCTCGTCTTCTACCAGTACAAGGGAGACACGGGCATTCCGGACAAGCTCAACTTGTCAGACAAGAGCGGAAACAGCGGCTTTTACCTGCGCGACCAGTGGGAGATCCAAATCCACAAGCCCGGGAAAGTCGGCAAAGCTCAAGGCAAGCACCACGACGCGGCGCTCTACTCGAAGAAGGTTCCCGACCGCATCTCGCACAACGGAAACGACCGCTGGAACACGATGTGCGTCCGCCTCGTGCAGGACAAGATCACCGTTTGGCAGAACGGCATCCTGATCCACGACAACGTCCAGCTCAAGACGCGCACGGACAACCACGGCGTCAAGACGAAGGTCTTCTCAAAGGCCCCGTTCAAGCTCCAAGGCGACCACGGCAAGGTGTGGTTCACCAACTTGCGCATCCTGCCGCTGCCGGACGACGCGAAGGAGTAAGGGACGCGAACGCGGCCTGTCTCTTCGCAACGCGAATCTCCAAGGCGACCGAGGGCCCACGTCCTCGGTCGCTTTACTTTCGGCTGAATCGAGCACTCGGAGGCAGTTTCGTGACGGACCCACGGGATTATTCCACTTTCTCCCTGCTGTTCCTTGCTCTCGTCACCTGCGGATGCGGCGGACGTATCGAGATGACGAGGGCGCAGTTCCGCCACCAGATCACGGTGAACACCGAAGGCGAGCCCGTCGAGATTCGCGTGACTTCGGACCAGGGCAGCCGTATCGAAGCCAACTTCGAGGATCAGATCGATCTCATCGGCGAGGAGATCCGCAAACGCTTCTCGAAGAACGACACGATTCAGATTCTGCTCTTCTTCCACGGTGGCTTGGTCAACACCGAGAGTGCGGTGGCCTCAGCGAACGCGAGCCTCGAGGAGATGGGCAAGACCCACTTCTATCCCATCTTCGTCAACTGGAACACGGGACTGCTCAGCTCTTACGGCGACCATCTCTTCCAAGTGCGAGATGGACGACGAGCTCCCATCGAAGCCGCGATTTCTTCTCCACTGTTCTTTATCGCCGATTTCGGCACGGCTCTCTTGAGACTGCCCGTGACGTTTTGGAATCAAGGCTTCCAAGTCGCGCGCGAATTCGCCGGTCCTGACGAGATCCGCGCACCGGGTCACGGCTGGGAGCGCACCGCAGAGCTCGACGATCCGAACGCGGAGTGGACGATCCAGGAACACGCCTTCGCCGTCTTCGAGCAGGTCGTACCGGGTATCGTCCGCCTCGGCTCGACCTTCCTCCTCGACGGAATCGGGCGCAGCGCTTATTCGAACATAGAACGTCGCGCCCGAGTCCTCTTCGTGAAGGACGAGGACTATCAACGTGGCCGGCCCCGGACGAACGCGGTTCTTCCTCGCCTGATGAACAAGCTACGCTGGCTTCGGGGCCAACAGAAAGCCGGCAAGCTGCCCCACGACCGAGTAGCAGGCTTGCACGCAGAAATCGACGCGACACGAGCGCTCCTCGCGACTGCGCACGAGAACCACGAAGACGGCAAAGAATGCCCCGAATGCAGGAGCCTGCTCCAAAAGCTTCGGGACCTCAATCGCACGCTTCGACGCGGAAGAGCCCTCAAAATCACCGTCGTCGCTCACAGCATGGGAACGATCGTCGCCAACGAGCTCATCCGTCGCAACGGCGACTTCTACTACGACAACATCGCCTACATGGGAGCCGCCTGCACGATTCGAGACTTCGCCAACACGGCGCTCGTTCAAGTGCGCGAAGACCCCAACACGAGCTTCTACAACCTCTGCCTCCACCCCTTCGAGGAGGCGAACGATCGATACGGCTGGCGATTGCTCCCCTTCGGCAGCCTGCTCGTTTGGATCGACAACTACCTGACGGACAAGAAGGACGCGATGGACCGAACACTCGGCCAGTGGAACAACGTCATCGCCGCGCTCCCGGTGATCGACTACCTCCCTCGAGATGTCCGCAGCCGAATCCACATCAAAGGCTTCGGTCGAAGCGACAAGGTCCCGCGCGATCACGGCGAGTTCAACGACGCGCAGGACAAGTGGGGAGAACCGAGGTTCCGCTACTGGGATCCCGAGTTTTGGATAAGCTCGAAACGCTGATCGTGAATCGCCGCTCGTCGGCTCACTTCACGTCTGCCCAGCTCAGATCGAACCTCGCGAGAAACTTCCTCAGCCGGTCCGCGTCGTTCGCGCTCTTCTTTCGTGCGCGCGATGCGGCGAAGAGCTTTCTTCCGGCATCGGAGAGGCTCGATGATTGGCGGCATATCGTGAGGACCGACTCGAGCTGCATCCGATCGAAGAGGTCGATCTCTCCGAGAGCGCTCTCACCGAGCACGTCTTCGAGCCCGATTCCGCCTGCGGTCGGCCCGCTCGTCAACGATTCGCTCGCCCACGAAGCCTCGAGTCGCTCGATCTCCGCGCGGACAACATCCTCCGTGATTCTGCCCGAGGGCGAGAAGGTCGCCATGCGCCGGACCGAGGCGTTGAGGTCTCGGAAGTTCGCTTGCCAACGCGCGGAAGGCTCGATCGCGAAGTCGAGGAATCCGCGTGCAGCCTCCTTGTTGAACCGAACGCTGCGGCCGCTCGTCTCGGAGAGCCTATCGAGCTCGTACTTATTATTCGGCTGGATGTCCTCGCGTCGCTCGGCAAGCCCGGGGAGGCGAAAGGTCCAGAGGTTCACTCGCGCGAGGAGATCCTCGCGAAACTTCCCTTCGGCAACGTCACGCAAGAGGTCGCGATTCGTTCCGCAGATGAGCTGAAACCGACTCTCCGACTCCTCGTCCGAGCCCAGCGGGAGAAATCTTCCCTCCTCGATTGCACGCAAGAGCATCGCCTGCTCGTCGGCGCCGAGCTCGCCGACCTCGTCCAGGAAGAGAAGACCGCCGTCGGCTTCTCGCAAGAGCCCGTTACGATCGCTCAGCGCTCCGGTAAAGGCTCCCTTGCGATGACCGAAGAGCGCCGACATGGCCGCGTCGCCCCGAATCGTCGCGCAGTTCACCTCGACGAAGCGCCCTTCGACTTGGCGTCGCGCGTGCTTGAGCTCGTAGATCTTCGCTGCTAGCTGCGACTTCCCGGCGCCGGTCGGCCCCATGATCAAGATCGGATCGCTCGAGTGGATCGCGACGTGCTCAATCTCCTCGATCGTGCGGTTGAACGCCGCATTGCGCGAGTCGATCCCCGACTTGAGGAAGTTGCGCCCCTCGAGCCGTTCGCTGTCGAAACGCTGAGCGATACCGTCGTAACGCGAAAGGTCGAGATCGATGACGCGGTACTCGCCCGGCGACGGATCCTCCTTCTGCTTCGGAGGTGACGTCTGCAGCAGCCTCGCAGGAAAGTGTCGCGACTCGAACAGCAGGAAGTTCGAAATCTGCGCGACGTGCGTTCCCGTCGTGATGTGAAGAAGGTACTCCTCGTTCTCCGTGTCGAACTCGTACGAACGCGCAGAAGCTCGCTCGCCTGGCCGGCGGCGGAACGAACTGCTCGGCTCCGCTCGCTCACCTCGACAAGCGAAAGATGGACGGCGACCTGATCGTCTACGTCTCGGACAACGAATCGTGGATCGTCGTACCGGCCCACTTCCGCTACGGCGCGAGCTCGACCAAGACGGTCGAGGAGTGGAGCAAGTTCCGAGATCGCAACCCGAAGGCGCAAATGGTCTGTATCGACATTCAGCCTTACGGCACGACGCAGGCCGCCGAGCGCGACGGAGTGATCAACGTCGGTGGATTCTCGGACCAAGTATTCGAGCTGATCGGTGCAGTCTCGAGCGGTAACGCTCGAAGCGGTCACTGGACCCGGAAGATCGACGCGATCTCCCTCTAATTATCGGAAAACCAATTTGTGGCCCGACGCCGAATGCCGCGTGTGACTACATCCAACCGATCAGGAAGACGTATACGTCACGCCACCCACTTGTCGGCGTCGGGTCACTTATTCGACTCACACGAACCGACTCACCCAAGCTCCTCCAAAATCAAGCTCGAGGGTCCACGGCGGACGCAGAGCGGCCGTCCTCCGCCTCGAGCCTCACGGCGGGTCGCCGCGACGGGCAGTCATCTCGACACCGGGCCGATTTCGACGAAAGTCACCACCCTCGACGCCCAACCGATGAATCGAACATCCAAGGAGCCTCCCCATGACCACCGAAACCCGCCAACACGAGCTGATCCCTACCGACGAAGCGAGCGCGATCCTGCCCGTGGACGGCGGGGCGCAGAAGGCGATCCGAGTCATCGGAACGGAATCGATCCGTGAAACGTTCGACGACGGATGCCTGCAGCAAGCGATCAACGCGCGAAAGGCTCCCGGAGTCGACGACCTCGTGATCAATCCCGATGCGCACTACGGATACGGAGCGCCCGTGGGTTGCACGATGGCGTCGGAGACGCACATTTACCCAGGACCGGTCGGAGTGGACATCAAGTGCTCGATGAGCCTGCTCCAACTCGACCTGCCCGAAGATCAGATCGTCGACAAGGATGTGCGACGTCGCGTGATCAAGGCGATCTGCGAGCGCGTTCCTACGGGAGCGAGCCGCGGCCGGCGCTCGGCACCCGAGTCGCGAAAGGTCGACGTGGAGCTCGGAAAGCGAGTCGTCACGGAAGGTGCGTCGAAGGGCGTGCTCGAGTCGATCGGAATTCCGACGAAGTGGGCCGCGCGTTGCGAAGGCTCGCAGCACGTGGGTCATGACGACACGCACGAAGCACTGCGTCAGCGACTGGACGACCTGCTCGGTGAGCACCTCTTCCGAAACTTCGACAAGAATATCATGCAGCTCGGATCATACGGAGGTGGAAGCCACTTCGGAGAATGCGAAGTGGTCGACATCAAGGACCACGACCGGGCTCGTGAAGCCGCGGAAGTCTTCGGACTGCGTGACGGTCAGGTGGCGTTCCTCTCGCACTGCGAATCGCGTGGTTTCGGCCACAACCTGGCGATGAACCAGTTCCGTGCGCTCGAGGAAAAGTTCAAGACGTGGAGCACGCCGTTCCCCGCGAACGACAAGCAGCTCGTCTACGCTCCGCTCGGAACGCCTCAAGCGGACGGTTACCTCGACGACATGGCGCTCGGCGCGAACTTCGCGACGGTGAACCATCTCCTGATCAACGCTCTCGTGCTCGAGGCGTTCCAGGAGGTCTTCCCCGGCGTGAACGGAACGCTGGTCTACTTCATCAGCCACAACATCGCCCGTAAGGAGGTCGTGGGCAACCGACCCAAGTGGGTGATGCGAAAGGGAGCGACGCGTGCGTTCCCGGCTGGTCACTTCGCACTCAAGGACACGCCGTTCGAATCGACCGGACATCCGATCCTGCTCCCCGGCGACCCGCAAGCGGGCTCGGCGGTCATGGTGGCCAACGGGGGCGCGGAAGACGCGCTCTACTCGGTCAACCACGGTGCAGGTCGAATCAAGGGCCGTAAGGCGGCGATCCGCGAACTCGACCAGAAGGCGATCAACCAATCGTTCGACGATCAGGACATCCTGACCAACTGCCGCAACTACCCCAAGGACGAAGCACCCGACGCCTACAAGGACTTCGACGAAGTGCTGAGCTCGGTCAAGAAGGCCGGCCTGGCCAGCGAAGTCGCACGGCTGCGAGCCCGATTCGTGATCAAGGACGCGGACAAGGCGGATGACTGATGTGCCGAGAACAACTGACCGCTATCAACAGAAAGGGGCCGACCCGTGAATGGGTCCGCCCTCTTTACGTTGGTATCGATCGATCAGACCGTGAAGATCAGTCGCAGCTGTCGTACGCGGCGCAGCCGATCTGATCGTCCGTCGGGTCGGCATCGCACTCGAGCGGACCGGGCGCGGGAATCCTGCCGACACCGAGGAACAGATTGCCGAGGACGTTGATCGCGTCGGCCATGTCGACCTTGCCGTCGTCGTTCGAGTCGGTCGCGTCGAGGGAGGCCGGATCGGCGCTTCCATGGAAGAGGAAGCCGAAAATCTTGACCGCGTCCGTCAGCTCGATGCGGCCGTTCGTGTCACTGTCCCCACGGCGAAAGTCCGGTCGCGGATTCCGCGGCTGACCGGTGAGCACGAGTGTCTCGATGTCCGTGCCGTGAATCTCGAAGCTCGAAAGGCCGAGGTCGCCGAGGTCCGAGTCGCCGTGAAGCAGGTGGAACTCGTCACCGGCCATCAGCTCTCGCCGAAGCTCGTCGACGAGCTCGCGCCGCGAGATCATCGGCAGGAGGAAAACGCTTCGCAGTCGAGCTCATCCTCGGTCCGATCCGATCCGCAAACGTCGAACGGTGCCGGCAGCGACGCGACACCTCGAAAGAGGTGATCGAGGACCGTCACGGCGTCACTGAGATTGAGCAGCCCGTCATCGTTGACGTCTCCTGCCGATCGACAGGTCGGCTCGGCACCCTGGAGGAAGAGGTGGTCGAGGAGGCGAACCGCGTCGGTGAGTGAAACGGTTCCGTCCGAGTCGACATCACCTCGACGGAAAAACTCCCCGGCTTCCTTCCCCGCCTCGCGACGATCGAAGGAACGGACGCCGACGCCCTCGATGAAGGCGAAGCGTTCATCGAGGTAAGTTGCCGACGCTCGCACGCCGAGACTCGGCTCCGGGGCGACGATCTCGATAGCGCGTACGGGCACGTCGATGCCGTCGACGACGAGCGGCGGATCGAAGACCACCCAATACTCGACGGTTAGATTGTGGCGCGCAGCGGTGTAGACGAGGTTCCAATAGTCACTCACGGTTCGTTCGACACCGCGAATGGCAACCTCCGCCTCGATGAGGAGAGCCGGATTCGTTTCGGTGATCGCCAGCGGTGGCTCGTGTCGCTCGAGAAGGCGAACGCTCGATCCGTCCGCGAGCCCGACCTCGATCTCCCAAAGACGCAAGCTTTCGTAGCTGCAAGAACCGTACTTGACGATCGCTCCATCGAGGTTTCCTTGCAATGAAACGAAGCCCTCGATCGAATCGCCGTCGAGGACGAACGCACCGTTCTCCTGGTCACTCGAACGGAATGTCAAACCGTCGAGCACCACCGGAAAGATCGTGCCGTCTTCGAGCTCGAACTCCTGCTCGTAGCTGAACGTAAACGACGAGGCGTCCGCGGCGTCCTTCGCGAGGCGATAGATCCCGCTCTCGGCCGTTTGCGCCACGCGACGCTCCGGCCCGAGGCGAAGTCGGTCGAAGAGCCTCGGCCCGGAGAAGAACGACTTGGTCGTGGGCAGCGCGACTTTCCCCGCGCGAAACTCGAGATCGCTCTTGAGTCGCCACGTGTCGTGCGGCGAACGAAACTCGAGGAAGCTGGCGCAGACTCCGGCGTCCTCCGCCACCTCGAGCGCGAACTCGGGTGCGGCTTCGCTCGGCTCGTTCGTGAGGAAGGGGCGGACCTGCTTAATCGCCAATCGTCCTTCCTGATCGAACTTGAACTCGATGTCGAGAAGAACACGGTCTCGGTCGTAGTCGCCGAGCTCGATATCGAGACGCGTGTCGATGTGCCAAACGAGAGCACCGAGCTCCTCGAGCTGTTCGTCCGAAAGCACAAACGCCCCCTCGGCCACGACCGACGAACGCACGGCGCGAACGATCCTGCGCACCGCTCCACTCGGCACTTCGAGAAGATCGAGCTCGGCGAGCTCGCCGGGCTCCGGACTGACGACGCTGCGCTCTCCGGCTTGCACGCTGACCTGATACCGTCGGTCGAACGGATCACCGGGATCGGCCGTGAACACGACACCGTTCGCGAGCTCGTCCGAGAAGGCGCGCGTCACCAGAATTCCCATCGAGAGGGAATCGTGCGGGATGCTGTAAAACGCTCGCTCCTCGTGCGCGCGGAAGTTCCAAAGACTCCGCCAGACCCGCTTGAGCGCACGCGCGACACCGCGCTCGTTTTCCTCCCCACCGTTCTCCGAGCATTCCGAGGGCCCGTCATCGTCGTCGTCGAGATCGTCCGCCGCGCACGCGGAGAACGAGTTGTAGAGACCGGCGCCGTTGAACTCGAGCGCGTCCTCGGCGTTCGACGACGATCGCATGCGCACGTTCGAGGTCGTCTCGCCGAAGACCTCCTCGACGCGAGCCGCCACGCGCGCGACCAGCTCGGGGCTCACCTCTCCGCCTTCGACCATCGCGTCACGCAGCCTCTCGAGCGCCTCGAAGCGAAAAGAAGAGTCCGATTGGAACTTCTCCGACGCGAAGATCTCGTCGATGTACTCCTCGTACGTGACGACCTGAAGCGGACGGACGAAAGAAAACGTCCGATTGCTTCGCAGGAATTTGAGGTAGTAGTGATGCGGAATCGCGAATCCGTCGGCGCGATACTTCTCGAAATCGCCGTCGAGAACTCGCTGCAGACGAGCGAAGTTCGCGGCCTTGCCACCGACGCGTGCCGTCGCGCTGATCTTGTCGTCGAGCGCGATCTCCGCGAGGCTCGGCAGCTCGCGGTAGCTCTCGTCGACACTCGGCTGCTCGGACACGGTTCGCCGATGCGTCTCCCACCACTCCTCGGCTTCGGCGGAGGTCGCGGCACGCCAGGAATAGTCGCGAGCGTCCACCTCGAGACGGATGAGCTCGCCCTCGACCTCCGAGAAGACCTCGACGGCATCGACGATGTACGCATTCGGTGTCCCGCGTCGCGCAGTCCGCACTGCAACGTGACTCGCCGCGGTCTGCTCCGTCGCCGTGATCACTCCCGCGACGACGCCCTCGATGTCGCGTGGCGACTCGCTGAGAACGACGATGTCTTGAAAGCCGAAGCGCCCACCTCGATTCGCCTCCGCGAAGGCCTCTGGGTCGAGCACACGAACACGGCCGTAGGTCACGCCCTGCGTGTACGCCTCGTAATCGAAGTCGGGGTCGGGCTTCTCGAGGTAAATCTCGAACGGCGCGTCGATGAATCTCGACGCCGATTCGCGCTCGGCGTTCGTCTCGGGGTAGTAGACGAGATCGCGCAGTCCGAACGTCGCGCTGAGATTCTCGAAGACCTGCGTGACCTCTTCGAGTCGCGGCAGCTCCGAGCTGTCGTCGAACGCGCCCGTGATGACCGAAAAGCCGTAGAAGGTTCGCCCGCCCGCACGAAGCAAGAAGAGGTTACCGACGAAGTAATCCCGTGTCGCGCGCCGGTGAACGAGCCCGTCGTAGGCGTCTCTCGTCAGTCTCGGGAAGCGCTCCGGAAAGTTGTCCGCGAGAAACTCCTGATGGAGCGGCTCGAGTCGTACGTTCTGGTACATCGTCGGCAGAAGCGTTTCGTCGTCCGGATCTTCCGGCGTCACGAACTTCAAGATGCGCTGTCGTGAACCGCCCCGCGCCGGGATCGACAGCTCGAAGAACTCCGCCTCGGTGCACAGAGAATCGACGAAGGGCCCACGAGTTCGCGTTCGCGTTCGATTGAGGATCACGCTGAGGGTGCGTGAATCGTGATTGATCACGAGGATGTCCTGGAGATCGTCACCGTCGAGATCGACCGCGTGGAGCGCGCGGGGGTCCGCTCCGACGTCCATCGACCGAGGTTCCTCGAACGCGAACGGCCCCGTTCCGATGAACATGGTAATACTCCCGTTCCTCGCGTCGGTGTTTCCGCTCGGAGGCCACGTGGGACCTCGATCGGTATTCGAGGTGATGAGGTCGACGATGCCATCCTGGTTCAAGTCCGCGGGGATCACCCAAGATGGCGG